>DASVMC010000835.1:0-2347 GCA_036384555.1 Niabella sp.
CCCGCATTTGCGGGGATTTTTTGTTAACGGAGGTAATACCTAAGGCCCAGGCTTACATACCGGATCCTTGTTTTTTTATCGCGAAGTATATCAATAGCAGCATCCTTATACAGTCGTGTAATGTGCTGTGTGCCGGTTGCCAGTACAGAAAGGTGTTGGGTAATCTGCTGTTCTACCAAAAGGTTGCCGGATACTCCAAAATTGTTGAATTCATCTTTGGAGTTATCCTTCTTTTCTGAAAGCAGATAGGCGTATTCTGAAGCATAAGGTAAGGGCTCCAGCTGATAATTGTAAGTGCTGGTACTTAGCAGAAAGAAGGGCATAATGCCAAGGCCGATATGGGTATGTTTTGCTATTTTGTAGGTTGCATTCAGGTCTGCGCTCAAAAACAGAAAGCTGGTTTTCCCGGCATTTTCTGTTTTTACATCAGGGTCAACCATGCTGTGTGTATTACTGAATAAGGGTGTAATGCCCGGTATAAAAAAAGGAGCGCCATAGTTTTCATAATAACCAATTGAAGAAGAAACTCCGTTCAGATCATCTATTGATCCCGAACGGGTTGCATATGATATACCGGTCTTTTTTCTGAACCGGATAAAAGAAAGCTGCAATGCGGGCTCGGCAAAGAATTTGTCGGATAAAGGAATTTGCAGGCCTCCTTTTATATTGGCGCCTGCTCTTTTTTCATAAGAGGCAGTAATACTTGTGCTGACAAAGGTTGGGTTGTCTGCCACTACTGCTGCATAAGTACCAGAGTTGGTGACCTTTGGCAGGAGCGATAAATTGCCGTCGGCCTGAACAAACCAGTGTACCTGGCTAAATCCGGCCTGCACAATAAAAAGGAATAACAATGAGCAAAATGTTTTGGGATAATTCATACAGTATGTTTGATTGCTGCAAACTTAAGGAAAGATTGCAAAACGTGAGATTCGCTGCAGGTGAAGGTTGCGTATGGCGCCGGGGCAGCTCTGCTTTCCGGCTTCAGGCATCCCCGGCAGATAGCAGCTTTCCGAAACAGAAGTCCGGAGAGGCATAGGAGTAATTTTCCTCCGGCCGGAAACATTTTCAAATTTTCAAATTGGCTAATTGCTTAATTCGTTAATTTAGCGGGCAATTTTTAAAAACATAAAGCTGCCGGCATTCACCGGATTTTTGGAGTAATGAATAATTCATACTTAGGCTTGGTTGATCAGACTTTTAACTTTCCGCAGGAAGGGATAGAAGTTGAAGACGGGTATTTAAGATTTAATGGCATTGACCTGAAAGCCCTCATTAAAAAGCATGGGACGCCGTTGAAAGTGAGTTATCTTCCCAAAATCGGAATCAACATCAACAAAGCAAAGCAGTATTTTGCTACTGCCATGAAGCGGCATAAGTATGAAGGAACATATTTTTACTGTTATTGTACTAAAAGTTCTCATTTTTCTTTTGTAGTAGAAGAAGCGCTGAAACATGATATTCACCTGGAAACTTCCTATGCGTACGATATAGATATCATTAACCAGCTTTACAAAAAAAGGAAGATCAATAAAGACATCAATATTGTCTGCAACGGGTTTAAGCAAAAGCCGTATACAGCACGTATTGCCAAGTTAATAAATAGCGGCTTCAGGAACGTGATCCCTGTACTGGATAATAAAGAAGAGCTGCAGATGTATAAACGCAGCATAAAGAGCAAAGAGCCTTTTAAACTGGGTATTCGCATTGCTGCAGAAGAAGAGCCTTCTTTCCCGTTCTATACTTCCCGTTTAGGCATCCGCGCAAAGGATGTGCTGGAATTTTATGTAGATGAAATAGAAGGGAATGAAGATAAGTTCCAGCTAAAGATGCTGCACATCTTTTTGAATAAGGGCATTAAAGATGATATTTATTACTGGAGTGAGTTGCGTAAAAGCATTAACCTGTATTGCCAGTTAAAAAAAATTTGTCCGGAGCTGGATTCCATCAACATTGGCGGAGGATTCCCTATAAAGCACAGCCTGGCATTTGAGTATGATTACCAGTTCATGATCAATGAGATCATCAGCAACATAAAATCTGCCTGTAAAAAAGCAAAAGTGCCGGTTCCGAATATCTATACTGAATTTGGCAGCTATACGGTAGGAGAGAGCATGGCGCATATTTACAGTGTGATTGGTGAAAAAACCCAGAACGACCGGGAAACCTGGTACATGATCGACTCTTCATTCATTACCACACTTCCGGACACCTGGGGTATTGGTGAAAAATTCCTGATGCTGCCCATCAACAAATGGGAAGAACAATACCAGCGCGTGGTGCTGGGTGGGATAACCTGCGACAGCCACGATTACTACGACTCCGAAGAACATATCAATGAGGTGTTTCT
>DASVMC010000836.1:0-2019 GCA_036384555.1 Niabella sp.
TAAAGATGAATTCCGTATAACAGGGTTAAATGCCTGTCATCATTACGATCGTATTAATAGCTATTCAATAACCCACCAGGAATACGAATTAGGAGCCATTTTTATTGTAAAGGCAACGGTAAAGTCTCTCCTGATAGTATAATCCTGTACAGGGCCTTCTTTTTCCCGGATCCTGGCCGTTTTTGTAAGCCCCGTATAATAAAGCGGTAGGCTGATCGTTCTTTGAATGGGCCGATCTGTTGGATTGAACAACAGGAATAAGCCTTTTTCTTTTAAAGCAGGATCTGCATGCAGCCAGCCATCCCAGTCTCTTCCATCGGCCCGGCGTAAATGAATAATAGCAGCATTCAGGATGGAACGGTATTTTTTATACCAGTTAATTACCTTGACCACCCGTTCTTTAGTAGCTTCGGTATCATAAAGCCGCGGTCCCCGGTAACAGGCTTGCACGCCCGCGCCGTAATATTGCATCATCAACTGCTCATAGTCGGTTAAATGTGCTGAAAGTGGCTCCAGGATGGCTTCCGGGCCACCTCCCTGGTAACGGGTTAACGGTACAAATCCCCAGCCCATAGAAGGCATTTTGTCCCAGGTGCCATCAAAAATATTCTGGCGGTTCAGAATTTTTTGCTCGTCACGCGGCAATGAAAAATTGACCTCTCTGTAACCCAGCGCAATCTTATTGGTGCCGTCCAGGAAATACCAGTCCGGGGCATTGATATAAACACCCCGGGCATTGAGCCAATGATACAATTCCTTCTGAAGCTCCATTTGCCGCCACTGGCTGTCATCCAGACCGGCATGGCCCGGGTGTTTGGTGGAGGCACAGCGGTCCCCGGGATAGGGACCGTCGTTTTCCCAGATGTCAAACCCGGTTGTACTATAAAATTGTTTTATTTTATCACGGTAAGCCAGTCCCCACTTACTTCCGAAACAAGGAGCATTGCCAAAAAAGCTGCCACCGGTCTTTCCCGTCTCCGGGTTAATGACATCATCTGCTTCGCTTATTTTTCTGGAACTGAATAGGGAGTAAGCGCCGATCTTAATGCCTTTTTTATGTGCATATTCAGCCAGCATCCTGCATCGTTTCAGGTTACCGGTTGTATTGTCTTCCATATTAATATGACTGCCAAAGCTTAGTATTAAGGCTTCATAGCCTGTTGCGGCACATTGATCTATGGCTTTATAAACTGCGTCATCATCCCCGCTCACCAGGTGCATAAAAACAGGATTGGCTGTTGTCGACGGTGCAATGGTCCTGTACATTTTCTGGATTGCCATTCCGCGCCGCTGCCGGTCATAACTGTCCATTGCCAGTTCGTAGGTTCTTACAGATTCGAAAGCAGTACCTGTTTGCAGGTCGATGCCGGGACCGTATTCGGGATATACTTCCAGCAGACAGGGTGTTTGCAGGTCATAGTTCACCTGGGATGTATAGCCGGGATCTGCTTTCCAGTGCGTAGTCTGATCGCTCAGGTCATAACGCATGGCGTTGTTAAATGCATAATTGGTTTCTACATACAATCCGTATGGCTTCTCCATCTGATCCACTTTGCCTACCACAGCACTTTCTTCTTCCACCATACCTAGTATCTCATTCACGACGCGGTTCAAATGGATCGATCTGCCCGATTGATTATCGATGCTCAGCCATTTTGCAATCAGCGGAAGGCCATCGTATAGTGCATAATGTACTAAAACAGTAATGCCTTTCAAATCGGGCAGGGCAGACTGATAGCGGAACGTGAGCAATTTGCCGGTAGCCGCTTTACGGTTGGTCGCCCACATTTTTGTTTGTGGATTGAGATAAGGGGGCAATTCGCTGATGGAATAATTGACAAAAGTGAAATCGCTGTCGTGTTTGGTAAAGGCATCTGCCCATTCGGGCAGCAGATAAGCGTTCTCCTTCTGACCATACAAGCCGCCTATGTTATAATCAGTACCATTTATCGTGATGCGGGCTTCGGCCTTTACAGTTCTTAATAGCTGCTGATTACTGGTTTTATTTTTGAAACTGAC
>DASVMC010000837.1:0-6327 GCA_036384555.1 Niabella sp.
TCATTTACCTATGAGCGCAGTGTGGACCCCGTAACCTGGCAGACCACAGGACATAGCATATCGGCTAAGGCGGGCAAGGATAAAGAATTTGAGCTCAGTCCAAAAATTAAAGGTTCAATCGGCGCATCGGTAGCGACCACAGTGAAATTTGACGGCAATATGAATCCTGTAGATCTGAGCGTGAAAGGTGCGGCAGGAGCGGAGGTGAGCGGACCCTTTGGTGGCAAAGCCGGCATGGATTTGGGGTCAGTAGAAGTAAGTGTGAGCAGTGGTTTTAACGCTGCCGGCCCATCTATACCCGGCTTTGGAAGTGACTTTTTGAAATAGCCGCTATATAGGTTTTGTCTGCATACGGCCACAAAGAACAGGATCGGCAGCAAAAAAAAGTAAACAGGTGAAAAAGTATATGATCATAGTTGCGTTGTTAA
Organism: Niabella sp.; assembly: GCA_036384555.1. Classification (GTDB taxonomy): domain Bacteria; phylum Bacteroidota; class Bacteroidia; order Chitinophagales; family Chitinophagaceae; genus Niabella. The sequence continues at coordinate 429 of DASVMC010000837.1, forward strand.
TAAGCAGTACAACAGTACTTGCCCAGAAAAAAGATCTTATGGATAATATGCCCTGCAATGGCAACGCAGACAATATGCCCGGAAAATATACAGATCATACCCATCCGAAATATCCCTTCAGCCTCAAAGGTACAGCACAGGAAAAAGCATACATGACCAGTCAGCTGATCGCCATTGAAAAAACAGAAGAAGCCAGCCGGAAAAATTTTCAATTAACGGGTTGCGTTGCCCGGGTAAGTTTCAGCAGCCTCCTTAGTAATAATAGCAACTTCAATCACACCGGTTATGGGTATCAGTTAGGCGTTTACAGAACGGTTTGCCACGCTACGCAGCATATCGTAAAAACGGTAGACGAATACCGGACGGTATTAAGGGTAGACGTCAACCCTACGCTGGTTGTGGGCTCCATACCCGCAACCCAGATAGGGATCGGGGACTTCAATATCGGCAAATCACAGCAGTCCGTCAGGTACCAGATACCAACAGACGCCGTACAGGGACCCGGTTATTCACAAGACTGCATTAATAAACCGAGCCGCGTTTCAAAGTATATTTCAGAAAGAATGGTATTGACCGGCCGTTCTGATAATTACAAAGATGCGCATACCGATTTTTTGAAACTGAATAATGGCAACGGGTATGTGGAAAACTGGCTGGGCGGCGACAGGTATGGAAATCACAATGCCAGCTCATATCAATGGGTTGACCGGCATTATCTGATTACACAACCAGGCATTCCATTACTGATCCCTGTTAGCCGTAAGCAGTACCTGCAGGATATGCTTGAATACCTGGAAATTGAAAAAACTAATTTTTATTACGATGTGGATCGGCGGATCAAAGAATATGCCGGGAATAATGCGGACTATGCAAAACAAAAAATGGAGGTTTTACTGGCTGACAAAGCAGCATATCCTGAATTATACGAAACAAAAAAAATAAAGATCAAACAGTTACTGGTTTCTCAGAAAGCAGACTGGCTGCAACAGCAAGCCATAGTAGGCAATAGCAAGAATACGTATGATGCCAATGACCGGTTAAAGGAATTGGGAACATTTTACGACAGGGAGGAAGAATACCGCAGCGCGCTTTACGTGATCAACCCGGAATATTTTAAACGAAATACCAGCCAGCCTGCAAAGCCGATATTAATAGAAGTGCAGTTTCGTTATGAGCTGACCCGGGATTATGACTTTTCTGAAAGGCTGTTTAATAATTTCTTAAAGAATTTTGATTTCAATGCGTTGCGTAAAATAGTGCAATAGCTTTTTATCCGGCTGTGCTGCTATTGAGCTTCGGCGGGTGTAAAACAAATGGCTTGAAGTCCGGTAACACCCGGTGAAAATGCTTCACAGTCCTGTTAAATATAGCTGAACAAAACCAGTTCTCCTCGGGGTAAAAAAATCGTCTCTTTTAATGGAGGGAATGATGTATCTGTGGCCTGTAGTATTGTAGTGCAATAAATAAAAAGTACAGTCTTATTGATGGTGGGAGGATCGCAAAATCAAGATCGCCTGCCTGATAATATAAGTAACTGCCTGGTTAAATAAAAGTCCGGATAAAAGCAAAAAAGGATGCCATTTACACAGAAATAACACCCTTTGGTGGAGCGGAGAGCGAGGGATTCGAACCCCCGGACCTGTTACAGTCAACGGTTTTCAAGACCGCCGCATTCGACCACTCTGCCAGCTCTCCGCGGCAAAAGTAAGGGTAGGAATGTTTATGGCAAAAAAATATTTTTCTTATAAAGAGCGGGAGACAATGAATGCCAGATAGCGTACTATAGCGCAGCAAAAATGATGTCAGGGGTATTGAGCTGCCGGGGTTATGCATCTCAGCGGACTTTGCTTATTGGCTCTTTTGAATGAAACAGGTTTAAAGCAATGGTAAGTATTGCAGACCGGTCAACCCGTTCTTCTACCTCTTCAATAGCCTTGAACAGATTATTCCTGGTATCTGTTACCTGTGTTATTGACTGTACAATCAAATGCCATACCGGTTGCATCCGGTCCACAAGTGTAAGCCCGGCAGGCGACAGGTATAAGAGCCGCTTACGATCATCGGCCGGGTCTTTTTTTGAACGTACCAGCCTGTTCCCTGTCAGCTCTTTTAAAAGGCTGATGGTAGAGGGATGTGTATAGCCGATTTCCTGGGCCAGTTCCACCACGCTCAGCACTTTTTTTTTGTGCAGGGCATAAATTACAGGAAACCATTTGGGGTCAAAGTCAACGCCGCATGCTTTATAAATGGCTGTGCCCTGCGCCCTTATCTTCTCACTCAACCGCTGCAGCCGGGTTGCCAGTGCTAATATTCCTGCTTCATCAATGGTATTCATGTCTGGTCTGTTTTTAGTGAAAGATAATAAAAGGTATTGTCTGCCATCATTCTTGGAAAAAAGGAGGGCAAAGCTGCAACAGCTATACGCGAAAAACCATTTTTTTCATAAAACCGCTGTGCTGCTTTCAGCGTATCTATGGTACCCAGGTATACTGTATGCAAATGGTTAGACCGGCAGTAGGTAAGCAATGTTTGTAAAAGCGTATGGGCAATACCGTCCTGCGCGCCTCTGATTGCCTTTCGCACAAACATTTTACGGATAGCCCCGGTTTGCGCGGTAGTTTGTATCAGCCCGATGGTGCCTACCAGTTGCTGGTCAGCAAAAGCTCCCCAGAAATTACCACCCGTGCTTAAGTAGGCCGTTTCAATGTCAAAAAGATCCGGCTGGCCTTCCAGTGTTACAGGCACTTTGAGCTCTTCCTGCTGAATGGGAATAATCAGATCGATGATCTGCTGACAATAGGTATTGTCCAGTTGCTGAATCCTAAACATAATAATTGTATTAATGAACTGCAAATATATGTAGTTAACTACGTATTTGAAAACATTTTTACGGTTCCGGCCTGGCTGACTGAAAAAAAGCTTCCGGCAGGGAGCGGGGAAATTGAAATAAAGCCTCTGAATGGATCACCGGCCTCTTTTGCTGCCGCATTTTCATGGCTCCGTCTTTTTTGGCGGGTAGCATGTTTTCCCGGTTCGCGTCTCAGAACCGGGGCTGTTCGGCGCGTCCTTGCCTTGCGTTCACAAAATGGTATGCATAAGACTGCTCTTTGATTCCGGCCGGCAATAAAAACCTGTTTATATTTGTATTCTATGTTCAGGCGTACACTTGAAATTGTGGGCAGTAGTTTTCGCATGGCTATGCAGGAGCTGTGGAAAAACAAGTTGCGCACTTTTCTTTCCCTGTTTGGCGTAACAATCGGGATCTTTTGCATTATCGGTGTACTGGCTACCGTAAACAGCTTACAGCGGAATATTCAGAATGAGATCAAATCGCTGGGGTCAAATACGATTTATGTAGATAAATGGGACTATAGCGGTGGGCCGGATTATCCCTGGTGGAAATATGTGAACCGGCCGGTACCGAAATATGAGGCGGTAAAACAGATAAAGGAACGCACACCTGATGCGCAGTATGTGGCATTTACGTTACAGAGCACGGGCAGTAACAGTGTTGAATACCAGGGGGCAGAACTCAATGGTATTAATGTGTACAGCGTAAGCGAGGACTTTATAAAGATTCAGCCGCTTACAATGGCCTATGGCCGTTATATCAGTGATGCCGAATTCAGTTACGGAACCAACGTAGCGGTCATTGGCAATGAAATTGCCGAAAAGCTGTTTAATGAACCGGAGCTGGCAGTTAATAAAACCGTGGCTATAGGCGGGAAAAAAATACTGGTGGCAGGGATCATTGCCAAGCAGGGAAAACAAATGATCGGGGGCTGGGGCTTTGATCAGAGTGTGATTATTCCGTTCCAGTTTGGCAGAACCATTTATAATGAACTGAAGACGGACCCGGTGATCATGGTGCAGGGCAGGGAGGGTATTACGAGCAAGGGCTTAAAAGATGAACTTATGGTAACAATGCGCAGCCTGCATAAGTTAAGCCCCAAGCAGGAAGATGATTTTGCCCTGAATGATATTAATGATATTGGCGCGGAGGTGGAAAGTGCTTTTGTTGGCCTGAATATTGGCGGCGCGGTCATCGGAGGCATCAGCCTGATTGTGGGGTTATTTGGTGTAGCCAATATCATGTTTGTGACTGTAAAAGAACGTACCTCGCAAATTGGATTAAAAAAAGCGCTTGGAGCAAAGCGGAAGATCATTCTTACAGAGTTTTTGCTGGAATCCGCCTTTTTATGTATGCTTGGGGGGATCATCGGGCTGCTGTTAGTGTACCTGCTGGCACAGATCTTAAGTAAGTTATTGGACTTCCCGGTATTTATATCTGTTGGTAATATGATATGGACCTTCCTGATCTGTGTCATTGTTGGTGTTGTTGCGGGTATTATCCCTGCGGTACAGGCGGCAAAGATGGACCCGGTGGTTGCGATCAGGAGTTAGTGGTCAGTGATCAGTTATCAGAGATCAGTGATCAGTTTTCAGTGATCAGTATCCCAATCTGAAGACTGAAAGCTGAGAGCTGAAAACGAAATGCTTTCAATCAAAAATGAATAAAATAAATATACTGGCAATTGAATCAAGTTGTGATGAAACGTCTGCAGCGGTATGCAGTGACGGGAAAATATTGTCTAACCGGATTGCCACGCAGGCGGTACATGCCGAACATGGGGGCGTGGTACCGGAGCTGGCATCCCGTGCGCATATGCAGCACATTGTTCCGGTAGTAGATGTGGCCCTGAAACAAAGCGGGCTGCGATTGGAAGAACTGGATGCTATTGCATTTACGCAGGCTCCGGGTCTTATAGGGAGTTTACTGGTAGGAGGGCAGTTCGCAAAATCACTGTCCCTTACACTGGATAAGCCCCTCATTGCTGTTAATCATATGCAGGCGCACGTACTGGCCAACCTGATCCCCGATCAAAAACCGGCGTTCCCTTTTCTATGCCTGACCGTTAGCGGCGGCCATACCCAGATAGTAAAATGTACGGCTCCCACGCAGCTGGAAGTTATCGGGGAAACGATAGATGATGCGGCAGGCGAAGCGTTTGATAAAGCGGCCAAGTTACTGGGCCTGCCTTATCCCGGGGGACCGCTGATTGATAAATATGCAAAAGAGGGCAACCCGAGCCGTTTCCGTTTTCCTGAACCGCAGGTCCCCGGGTATAATTTCAGCTTCAGCGGTTTAAAAACGGCTATCCTTTATTTTCTGCGCAATGCTGGAACTGCACAGGTTTATAAAGAAGCGTTTACTGCTACAGAGGAAGAGCGCAGGAAATTTATCGAAGAAAACCTGAATGATATTTGCGCATCCATTCAGCGCACGATCATCACAATTTTGCTGAAGAAGCTCAGCAAAGCGGCAAAAGATTTAAATATTAAGGATCTTTGTATTGCAGGCGGTGTATCCGCCAACAGCGGTTTGCGTAAGGCGTTTAAAGAATTGGGCGATGAAAAGGGCTGGAATACTTTTATCCCCGATTTTCAGTATTGCACAGATAATGCGGGTATGATTGCTATAACAGGCTATTATAAATACCTGGCAAATGATTTTGCAGAACTGGACGTTCCATCGATGGCCAGGGGATTTTAAGCGTGATCCCTGTCGGGATTTTTTAAATAAATTGATAATGAAACGCCATTCTTTCTTTGCCGGTTTGTTTTTTCTGGTGCCGTTTTTGGGTGCAGCCCAGGCTGATACTATTAATGCTGCAAACGGGAAATTGCAGACACAACGGTTAAAGGAAGGAACAAAAACCTATCTGGTCTATTTCACTGACTCACTCATGAACAGGCAGGGAGTCGGCAGTATCTGGGTCCGGAAAACAGATTTTATACATGATCACGGGCAGGACCTTGTCCGCTTTAGCTGGGATTGGATCGTGGGCGATTCTCTGGCGCAGCAGGTAACCAATCTTTGTGATCGTAAAACACTGGC
>DASVMC010000838.1:0-6186 GCA_036384555.1 Niabella sp.
TATTTATTTCCGGGAGACACGATCCCGAAACCCGACTCTTTTATACAGGAGTTAAAAAATGATGTCCAGGAAAGCCTGCCGGTCATCACCCTTGATGCGGATGAACCGGACAATGAGGGGGGCAGCATCAGTGTTTCATCGGTTCTTTCTTCCGGCAACAACCCCTTCCTTTCTGCTGCTGCATTTAGTTTTTCGCCAATGCGTTTTCGGCTCAGAGGGTATAATGGTGCGGATGCGATCTACCTGAACGGTGCTGATCTTACCGGGGCGGACAACGGGCTTATTCCTTTCAGCCTGTGGTCGGGCCTGACCAATGTGCTGCGTGCCCGGGAAAATGCTTACGGATTAGAAGCTGCGGGATTCAGCCTGGGCGGTACCGGTCTGAATACCAATATAGACCTGCGCGCCGGTGCACAATGGGCGCAAACCCAGGTAGGCTACGCAACTGCCAACAGGAACTACCGGCATCGATTTTTTATTACCCACGGCTCCGGTTTTAATAAAAAGGGATGGGCCTATAGTTTTATGCTGAATGGCCGCTATGCAAACGAAGGATATGTGCCCGGCACTTATTACCGCGGGTTCAGCTATTATGCTGCGGTTGATAAAAAGCTTAACCCGAAAAACACAGTTTCTCTGATCACTTTTGGAGCACCCACAGAAAGCGGCCCACAGGCGGCAAGTGTGCAGGAAGCCATGGACCTGGCGGGGACTGATTTTTATAATCCCTCCTGGGGCTACCAGGATGGTAAAAAACGGAATGCGAATGTAGCAGCTGTTTTCCAGCCCGTTTTTATGGCGGTGCATGAATATCAACCCAACAGGAGGTCCAGCTGGATGACCACGCTCGCTTATGCTTCCGGTAAAAGAAAGACATCCGGTTTTGACTGGTACAACGCACCGGATCCGCGTCCGGACTATTACCGTTACCTGCCCGGTTACTATGCCGCGGCACAACCCAGTACCGCCGCCACAATCCGGCAAATGATGCTGGATGATCCGGAGTTGCTGCAGGTGAACTGGGAGCAGCTGTATAATGTGAACCGGGGTAATGCAGCAACCGTACATAATGTAGATGGTATTCCGGGCAACGATGTTACCGGCTATCGCTCCCTGTATATTTTATCCGACAGGGTAAACGCGCTGCAACGATTTATAATAAATACCATTTATAACACCAAGCTGAATCAGCGCATCGGATTTTCTGCGGGAGCGCATTTTCAAAATCAGGTGAACCATTATTACGAGGAAATAAAGGATCTGCTGGGAGGCGATTTCTGGGTGAACGTGAACCAGTTTGCCGAAAGGGATTACCCCAACGATCCCAACTCGCTCCAATTTGACGTGGATCATCCTAACCAGATCAAAAAAGCGGGGGACCAGTATGGGTATGATTATAAAATGATCGTGACCCGCATGGGTGCATGGGCACAGGTATTGGTTATGCTGAACCACATGGACCTGTTTGCCGGTGCAGCGCTGGACTATACCCGGTTTTACAGGAACGGGCTGAACCGTAACGGGCTTTTTCCGGATGCATCACTGGGCAAATCGGCTCCTCAGCAATTTCTGAATCCGGGTATAAAAGCAGGGATCACTTATAAATTAAATGGACGTAATTATTTCTTTATCAACGGCGGATATTTTGCAAGACCACCTTTATTTGATAATGTGTTCATCTCTCCGCGGATGCGCAATACATTACAAGGTAATGATCTGAAAAGCGAAACAGTCCGATCGGTGGAAGGAGGGTATAAACTGAACAGTCCAAGCGTGCACATTGGCCTAACCGGTTATTACACTCAAATAAAAAATGTATATGATGTAATGACCTTTTATCACGATCAGTACCAGAATTTCGTAAACTATGCGCTGAGCGGTATCAACTCCGTTTATTTTGGCGGCGAGCTGGGCGCATCGGTCCAGCTTACTGCAACCTTAAGCTTTAACGGGGCCGTTGCTGCGGGGCGGTATTATTATCAAGGCCGTCCTGATGCGGTGGTTACGGTTGATAACAGCGCCCAGGTCATTACGGAGCAAACCGTTTACCTGGATCATTTCAGAGTACCGTCTACACCGCAGAATGCGTATAGTGCAGGCTTGTTCTACCGTTCGTCGAAATACTGGTTCATCAGCCTTACGGGAAATTATTTTGATAATTCCTGGTTAAGTGTAAATCCTTTACGCAGAACGGTTGCCGGAATTGGGGATGTGGACCCCGCAAACCCTGATATACAGAGTATCATCAGCACCATGATCACACAGGAAAAATTCCCTGCGCAGTTTTCAATGGATCTTTTTGGAGGCTGGTCCAGGCGGTTGCCCCGCTCTTTTAATATTCATAAAAAACCCAGCTATCTGGTTTTTAGTGTGGGCATCAATAACCTTTTAAATAATCAGAATATCCGCTCCGGTGGGTTTGAGCAATTGCGTTTTGATGCGGAGAACAGGGATGTGAACAAATTCCCTCCGAAATATTATTATGCTTATGGCCTGAATTATTACGCCAGTGTGCTGTTCCGGTTTCATTAAAAATAAGCTTCACCGATAAAAAAATGATTGCATGAAATGCCTGTGTAAACTGTTTTTAGCAGGAAAATATAAATAAGGTGTTCCGTCCGGCAATAAACAATATAAAACAGATACCAATGAAAAACTACCCCTCAAATTGGAATAAACAGATCAGCCGGTTGCTGATCGTGTTGTTGCTTATGATAGCCTGTAATAAAAAATTTGATGTACCACCTATAAATACGGATCCGGATGTGCCGGTAAATATGACCATAGCGGAATTAAAATCGCGTTACCAGGGAGTAGGCATTTTCCAGACCATTACGGAGGATAAGACCATCACCGGCATTGTAACGGCTGATGACCGGTCGGGTAATTTTTTTAAACAGGTTGTGATACAGGATGAAACGGGCGCTATTCCGGTTTTACTGGATGGCAATAATGTGTATACCTCTTACCCCGTGGGACGAAGGGTTTTTGTAAAATTAAATGGGATGATGCTGGGCGATTACGGAGGCACCGTTCAACTGGGACTGGATTCTTTCCGGTCAGATGCTGGGTATTTAAATGTAGGAAGAATCCCTATGGCGCAGTTTGACCAGTTTATTATTAAAGGATCTTATGGAAATACGGTGACACCAGTGGTCATTACACCGGCAGACCTTTCTACAAATATTACGAACAGGCTGCAAAGCATGCTGGTGCAATTTGATCACTTCCAGTTTGCCGATGGCGATACGTCTAAAACCTATGCTGATCCTGAAAAAAAGATCAGCGCTGTCAATTTCACGATGAAGAACTGCGAGAAGAAAACCATGGTGCTGCGCAACAGCAGCTATGCCGGCTTTGCTGCCTTAAAGGTGCCCGGGGGTAACGGATCTATAGTGGGTATTAACAGCATTTTTAACGGTACACAGCAATTGTTTATAAGAGATACCGGCGATATACATTTTAATGAGCCGCGCTGCGGTACTGGTCCGCTGGTACCAACAACAATAGCCGCATTACGGCAGCTCTATCAGGGAGCGGGTGTGGAAATGGGCCGGTATGCGGTTGGCGGAACGGTTATATCCGATCCCGATTCAAAGAATATGGCGTCCGGTACCGTGCTGCTGCAAAGCGGCGACAGGGGTATTGCGGTTTACTTTGGCGGATCAGCTACCTACCATGCAGGTGACTCCATTGTTCTGAACTTAAGCGATGCGGATTCGCTGATCAGCTACCGTGGTTCGCTGGAGTTGAAATTAAATAAAGATTTCGTAAAACCAGCGCCTGTTGCAACCGGCAAAAAAGTAACACCTGCCGTTAAAACGATCAATGCTGTCAGTACAATGCTTGACCTGCCGTTGGGTGATCCCGGAAATTTTGAATCAACGCTGATCAGGATTGAACAGGCCGGTGCTGATCCGGGTAGGTTCTCGGGCAGCCATGTGCTTGCAGATGCTACCGGCTCTATAGAGCTGTACACACAAACAGGGGCTGTCTTTGCCCTGCAAACGATCCCCGCAGGTACGCAGGCATGGACGGGCTATGCCGGTAATTTTAATACCAACAAACAATTTTCGATACGCACTGCAAATGATGTAACGGGTTTTGTACCATCCACATCCTTTAGTGCCCTGTTTGATTTTGAAGCGGTAACTACTTCAACAGGTACTACGGATCCGACAGCATTACCCGTTATAAGCAACCTGGCATTCACTCCTTTTAAGGCGGTAGGGGTCAGCACAAAACCAACCGTCGCCAGTCGTTTTTCTTTCAGCAACTGGCCAGCCGGAGCCACAGATGCTTCGGATGAATTCAGCGGCAAACCGGATGAGGGAAAGTATTATGAAGTGACCATAACACCATCAGCCGGTTCCCAAATGGATCTGTTCAGCATTACATTTACATTGAGACGCTCCGGTACGGGTATAAGACAGGCGGTTGTGCGCTCTGGTATTGACAATTTTAAAGGAAATCTTCCGGTATCTGCTGATCCGGGGGATGAGAACGTGCGTATCGTTCCCGTAAATGTTTTCCAGGTAAAAGATGCCTCAACGTCTGCTAATGAAGGGTGTGCAGTAAACCCGGGCGCTGTATTTTTGAATTTAAAGGCTCCGGTAACTTTCCGGTTCTACGGCTTTAATGCAGAGTCGGCGGCCGGTACGTTTAGTATTGACGATGTAAAGATCGAAGGTAATGTACGATAGGGGGTGGCATCATATTACTTCTTTCAGCGCTGAATTGGAATTAGCTACTTTACAGGTTTGCGGATATCTTTCGCCTTATTAAAATTAGCCAGACAACTATCCAACGGTAGCCCTTGCTGATAAATGCAGTTGCAAAAAATCTCGCAGGCCGCAGGATTTTTGCTGCCGGCACATTGATTGCTGCACTCAGCAGCAGAATTGCATGGCCCGATCTCATATAAATAAAAGGTGCCAATGATAATAGTGGCCAAGATAGCAAAGGCGCCTCCAAAAAACAGGATCCGAAGGCGCTTGCCCAACGGTTTTTTTAACACATGAGGCTCTGTTTTGGGCTGCTTAAATGGCAAAAGGTGTTTGATACGTTTATAATCCCAGATTAATAAAAACAGGTTTGCCAGCAACAACATTGTGACAAGCCGGGTACCGTTAAAGCGGGTAGCATAAGCCAATACACAAATATTAATGATGATGGGAAAATAGATCAGTGCACCAAGAAGGGAGCTTCTCGGAATCAATAATAATACAGCTGTTATAATTTGAACAATTCCAATAAAGGTATAATAATACCCTGTCAGATATAAGGCATCAAAGTAATGCCCTAAAGGATTATTGGATGGCAGACCGGCGGCAAACCGTTCACCTGTAATTTTTATGTACCCAGCCGGAAGAAAACTTACAGCCAGTGCAATGCGGCAAAAGACAGCAAAGTTTTGAAACCATTTATCAGACTTTGCCTCCTGGTATACTTCTTCAATCCTGTTCATACCGTATATTATTTATGCAATGCCAGATCTTTTTCAACGCTGCTGTTTCAGATTTCCAAATAGTGGAATACGCCAAACCGGCTAAAAGTTATATATTTTTACGGGTCTTTATTTTGCCAGCAAGACAGATAAGATAATAGAGCATCAATGCTATTACAGCCCAATATATAGCACAGGCAAGTATCCGGATGGGAGGTGCCGGGTCCGGATCGTTGAATATGGGTGCCAGGGGGCCTACCAGAACAATTTTGACAGGGTATATCATATGCGCTAAAGTACGCTTCCAGGCTATCGGTGAATCCATGGCCGGGAACCACTCACCATTTACAGGTACCAAGAGTAAATTAGTGATAAAAACAAAGGCAAACGCCGATACAAGAAAGAGAATAACAAATTTGGTTCTTGAAATTTTCATGCTGTTAACTTTATATTATTTTAAAAGCACTTTGTAGTACAAAGTTATAGTAAGTTACTTTGTATTTCAAGAAAAATTATTTCCGGAACAGTTGGCGCGGCAATAGCAGCGCTTACTGTTCAATCTGCCGGATAACCCTTGCGGGGTTTCCAACTGCCAGGGAATTGGCCGGAATATCTTTTGTTACCACGCTGCCGGCACCAATAACACAATTATCACCAATGGTAACGCCGGGTAAGATGGTGGCATTACCGCCTACCCAAACGTTATTGCCGATAGTTACAGGTTGGGCATATTCAATGGC
>DASVMC010000839.1:0-6077 GCA_036384555.1 Niabella sp.
TGGCAGACCAGGCAGCAGGAATGGATGAGCAGCGGGTCAGAACCCTGTTCCTGAACCGCCAAGACCCTGATTTTGGTACAGCCGGAGAACGCGGCACCGGGCTTGGGCTATTGCTGTGTAAAGAATTTGCACAATTAAATAATGGGGCTATTTATGCAGAAAGTCATTTAGGCAAGGGAACAGTATTCAGCGTTAGCCTGCAAAAAGGAATACTATCCGCCTCCGAAAACCAACCGGCAGCCCCAACTGAAACCTGATAACTGATAACTGAAATCTGATAACTGACTACTGACAACTGAAAGCTACAGATAATACCAGGGATTTCTTTTAGAAGAATTGATATAATTCTTTACGTTCCTGAAAAAGGCCAGCACCAGGTAAATGATAATGGGGGAGCCCATTGTTATAACAGAAGTATAAATAAAATACTGGCGGATACGGCTGGGTGAAATACTCAGCCGGTTCCCTATTGAGGAACAAACACCAAAGGCGTTCCACTCAACAAAGCTTTTAAGACGGTTCATAGTTAGGTAGATCTGATAACAGTATACTGCGAAATTATTTAATATTCACCTAATTGACAATTTTGCGTCTTAAAAACCGTCAAAAAATTGTAAATTTGCACCATTCAGACGTTGGATCAGGATGAGAATCCCTTATATAAATAAGGATATTGAAAATCGGATTGTAGCTTCGTAAATGTTGTAAATAAATTATTTACGTTTTACGAAAAATAAAATATGTACTATTTGGTACAATTGGCTGGTCACTTGTGCGGGCCTTACTGCGTAATTGGTGCTTTGCAATTGAAACAGCCTGGTAAGAAAGGGAAGCCATATCAACGCTTATTTTAAAAAACTGATTTTAATAGTAAAAAAATAGTATGAATAGTTATAACGATTATATCAAAGAGATCGAAGAACGAAAAGAGCAGGGGCTTCATCCGAAGCCGATTGATGATGCAGAATTGTTAAGCGATATCATCGCGCAAATTAAGGATCTGGATCATCCGCATCGGGAAGATTCACTTAAGTTTTTTATTTATAACACATTGCCGGGAACAACTCCGGCAGCCGGTGTAAAAGCAAAATTTTTAAAGGAAATTATTCTTGGCACAGCAGTAGTTAAAGAAATTACGCCTGCTTTTGCTTTTGAGCTTTTATCTCACATGAAGGGTGGTCCTTCCATTGAAGTACTGCTTGATCTAGCGCTGGGTGCTGATGCCGCTATTGCCCAGGAAGCGGCAACTGTTCTTAAAACACAGGTATTCCTTTATGAAGCAGACACAGACCGTTTAAAGGAAGCCTTCAAAGAGGGGAATGCAATTGCGAAAGCTATTCTTGAAAGCTATGCCCGGGCTGAGTTTTTCACTAAGTTACCGGATGTACCTGAAGAAATTAAAGTGGTTACTTTTATTGCCGGTGAGGGTGATATTTCAACGGATCTGCTTTCTCCCGGTAACCAGGCCCATTCCCGTTCTGACAGAGAATTGCATGGTAAGTGTATGATTACTCCCCAGGCACAAGATGAAATCAGGGCCTTACAGGCGCAGCATCCTGATGCAAGTGTGATGTTGATTGCAGAGAAAGGGACGATGGGAGTAGGCTCATCAAGAATGTCCGGCGTAAATAACGTAGCGCTTTGGACGGGAAAACAGGCAAGCCCGTATGTGCCCTTCGTTAATATCGCACCGATCGTTGGCGGTACAAACGGTATTTCTCCTATTTTCCTCACAACCGTTGACGTTACCGGCGGTATTGGTATCGACCTCAAGAACTGGGTAAAAAAACAGGATGCTGCCGGCAAACCCGTATTGAATGAGAAAGGCGAACCTGTTCTGGAGCAGGTGTATTCCGTTGCTACGGGAACGGTTCTTACGATCAATACAAAGAAAAAGAAACTTTATAACGGGGATCAGGAACTGATAGACATTTCCAGGTCGCTCACTCCCCAGAAAATGGAATTTATCAAAGCCGGTGGTTCTTATGCAGTGGTATTCGGTAAAAAGATCCAGACATTTGCAGCAAAAACACTGGGTATCGATACCCTGCCTGTATTTGCGCCGTCAAAGGAAATTTCTATAGAAGGACAGGGTTTAACAGCCGTAGAAAAAATATTCAACAGGAACGCTGTTGGTACAACCCCGGGTAAAGTGTTACACGCCGGTTCGGATGTGCGTGTAGAAGTAAATATCGTAGGCTCACAGGATACAACCGGGCTGATGACCGCCCAGGAACTGGAAGCGATGGCTGCTACAGTGATCTCTCCGATCGTAGACGGGGCGTATCAATCCGGCTGTCACACGGCTTCTGTATGGGATAAGAAAGCGCAGGCGAATATTCCCAAACTGATGAAATTCATGAATGAATTCGGCCTGATCACCGCCCGTGATCCCAAAGGGGTTTATCATTCAATGACAGATGTGATTCACAAGGTGCTGAATGATATTACCGTAGACGAATGGGCCATCATCATTGGCGGAGACTCGCATACCAGGATGTCAAAAGGTGTTGCTTTTGGGGCAGATTCAGGAACCGTTGCGCTGGCGCTGGCTACGGGTGAAGCATCCATGCCGATTCCTGAATCAGTGAAGGTGACCTTCAAGGGAGAAATGAAAGACCATATGGATTTCCGGGATGTGGTGCATGCCACACAGGCGCAGATGCTGCAGCAATTTGGAGGAGAGAATGTGTTCCCGGGCAGAATTATTGAAGTGCATATCGGAACGCTTCCGGCTGATCAGGCCTTCACCTTTACAGACTGGACAGCGGAAATGAAGGCAAAAGCTTCTATCTGTATTTCTCAGGATGATACATTGATTGAGTCGCTGGAGATTGCGAAAAACAGGATCCGGATCATGATCGATAAAGGTATGGACAACGGGAAACAGGTGCTGCAGGGGCTGATTAACAAAGCAGACAAGCGGATTGCAGAGATCAAATCAGGTGAAAAACCTGCTTTGACCCCGGATGCAAATGCGATGTATTATGCAGAAGTGGTGATTGACCTGGATGTAATTGATGAACCGATGATCGCAGACCCGGACGTTAACAATGAAGATGTTTCAAAAAGATATACACACGATACGATCAGGGAACTTTCCTACTACGAAGGAGCGAAAAAAGTGGATCTGGGTTTTGTTGGTTCCTGTATGGTGCACAAAGGCGATCTGAAAATTGTTTCACAAATGCTCAGGAACCTGGAGGAGCAGCAAGGTAAGGTTGAGTTCCATGCGCCGCTGGTAGTGGCAGCGCCAACCTATAATATCATTGATGAATTGAAACAGGAGGGCGATTGGGAATTACTGGAGAAATATTCGGGATTTGAATTCAGCGATCTTTTACCTAAAAACACCGCCCGTACGGAGTACGAGAATATGATGTACCTGGAGCGTCCGGGTTGTAACCTTTGCATGGGCAACCAGGAAAAAGCAGCCAAGGGCGATACGGTTATGGCAACCTCAACCCGTCTTTTCCAGGGAAGGGTTGTTGAAGATTCCGATCGTAAAAAGGGAGAATCCCTGCTTGCGTCCACACCGGTTGTCGTCTTGTCCGCCATCCTTGGGCGTATTCCAAGCATAGAGGAATATAAAGCGGCTGTGACAGGTATCAATCTGACAAAATTTGCTCCCGCTCATAAACAGCTGGTAGGATAATTCCTGAAGCATCCTTATTGAGGATTTTGTATAAAAGGCCTGTGCGTTTCAATAGCTCACAGGTCTTTTGTATTTTTTTATTTCGTGTAAATACGAAACAGAGGTATCGCTTTGTCGCTCCTGCGTATACCTTTTTAGCCATTTAAAGAAAAGAATCAGCTGTGTGTTGCGTTCTCACAGCATTATTCGTCTTTAAAAGAGCTGGTTTATTTTGTTAATCCTTATATGTAAACAAACATGATAAAGCCGATTGCACCATTATTCTGCACAGCCCTGTTATTTATATTCTCCGTTGCCTGCAAAAAGAAAGAAACTGTCAGGAATGGCTATGATTATTCAGAAGTTTATAAAAACAGTCTGTCTGTTGCCGTTGAATTACATCGGGGAACCGTATGGGGCCTGTCGGCCGACAGGGATACCCTTGTTTTTTTGGATACCATTAAAATTGCACCCCACAGTGTTTACGAAAAAAAACAATTCATTTGTACGGCGGACTGTGAATATATGCGCCCTCAGACAAGCGTGATGGAAATGCGGGAACTGGCTAAAGTGTATATAGATGGAAAACAACGGAGCGATACGGCCTGCAATACCTATCAGTATTTTCACAGAGACGAGCCTTCTACCGGTAATTGCGTCTTCAAAGGACCTAATATTTATGATCCTGCCCGTTGGTCAGCAATGCAGGACCCTGCCGGGAATACAGTCAGAAGGGAATATGTTTTTGATGAAACAGATCTTCAATCTGTAAAGTAAATGTAAGCTGATGCCGCGCTGGTATTTTTAATATAGTACCAGGCTACACATTAAAGCGGAAGTGCATGATATCACCGTCTTTTACCAGGTACTCTTTTCCTTCAATGCGTAACCGGCCGGCATCGCGCGCGCCTGCTTCTGACTGGTACCGGACGAAATCTTCATAGGAGATCACTTCGGCTTTGATAAAGCCCTTTTCAAAATCGGTGTGGATCACACCGGCACATTGGGGAGCTTTCCAGCCGTCATGAAAAGTCCATGCCCGCACTTCCTGTACCCCGGCTGTGAAATAGGTTTTTAATCCCAGTAATTTATAGGCGGAACGGATCAGACGATCCAGTGCGGGCTCCTTCATCTGGTATTCTTCCATAAACAGGGCCTTATCATCAGGGTCTTCCATCTCAGAGATCTGGGCTTCGATGGAATTATTCATAATGATCACTTCTGCGGCTTCGTTCTTTACCGCATCTTTCAACGCTTCAGAAAATTTATTACCGGTATGCATAGAAGGCTCGTCAACATTCGCTACATATAGTACCGGTTTATCAGTAAGCAAAAACAGGTCTGCAACGGCTGCCTTTTCTTCTTTGCTGATATCCAGCGAGCGGATGCTTTTACCCTGTTCCAGGTGCGCTTTGCAGCGCTGCAGGATTTCTACTTCTGTCTTTATCTTGGGATCGGTTTTGGCCTGTTTCTCTTTTTTCTGGATCTGCTTTTCCACACTGTCCAGGTCTTTTAATTGCAGCTCGGTGTCAATGATCTCCTTATCACTTACAGGGTTAATCGGTCCTTCATCACGCAGAATGTTTTCATCTTCAAAACAGCGGATCACATGTATAATAGCGTCCACCTCCCGGATGTTTGCCAGGAATTTATTACCCAGCCCTTCTCCCTTGCTGGCACCACGTACCAGGCCGGCAATATCTACGATCTCGATCTGTGTAGGCACCACGCGTTCCGGCTGTACCAGTCTGGTCAAGACATCCAGCCGCTCATCCGGCACATTCACCAATCCTACATTAGGCTCAATCGTGCAGAAGCGGTAATTGCTGGCCTGCGCTTTTGCGCTGTTGCTGACTGCGTTAAATAAGGTTGATTTTCCAACGTTGGGTAATCCTACAATGCCTGCCTGTAATGCCATATGTGTGAGTTATCAGTTATCAGTTATCAGTTATCAGAAATCAGAAATCAGAAATCAGAAATCAGAAATCAGAAATCAGAAATCAGAAATCAGAAATCAGAAATCAGAAATCAGAAATCAGAAATCAATTTTTAGGGCGCAAAGGTACAACTAATATCCCTGTTTTAAAATAATATACTAACTTTCAGCCTGTTTTATAGTATATACCCAATATTTTACATTTTTAATGGCACTAAGCAGGATTTGGTCGGCATTTATATTAATTGCATTAACAGCCGCGCTGGGGAAATTTTTATTTCAGCCCGGTCAGGAACAGATTTTCAGTCAGTTAGTGACGGGTAAGAGCGGCGACACCCTCATGACCCGCCAGGCAGTAGCTGCTGATATCCCGGCAGATGTGCGTGTACAGCTGTCGGCAACCCACCCTGTGGCCCACTGGAAAGGGCAGAATGTTGCACAAAACGCAGATGGCACTTTCCGGGTCTTTCAGCTGCAAAGTGCAAACGGGGTCTTTGAAACCACCAA
>DASVMC010000840.1:0-1664 GCA_036384555.1 Niabella sp.
TGTCAAACCCCGCCAGTGCCACCCGTCTTAGGACGGCTTCTTTTGTTGTGGCGCCGGGGTCATAAGTGAGTTGCGCGGTTTGGGTACCGGCGTCCCAGGTCAACGTTGCAACGCGCTTCTGGTTGCCTGCATTTTCAATCATTTTTTTACAGTCCGGCGAATTGCCCCGGATACTTACTGTTGCTGTAATTGCATTTTTTATCTGGGCTTTTGCAAATAAAGAAAAGCTCATCAGGCCGGCTACGGCCAATAAGGATATTTGTTTTATAGATTTCATGTTTGTATTGTTAACCAGATGAATCAATAGGTATATATGCAGGATAATGCATACATATACCTGCGAAGCGTATAAAGAACGCTCACCGCTTTCGGGTGTGATACCTTATAAATTGTGTGCTGATTAACCCAGCCGGGGAGGCTGCCAGATGGAATAGGTGTAGGAGAAAGGCTGCATGTCATTGCTCCTGATAACATATGGAAGATTGCCTTCGGGGATTGCAACGATCTCTATAGTAGCTTCCACATGCAGGCTGGAAACAGACATAGGATGACAAATATTACTGGTGCAGTCATCATGATTACAATGACCTTTTTCTGTATTGGAGTGCTGCTTTGGAGCATGCTTTTGACAGCAATCCATTGGTGCATCTGCTTCTTTCGGTGTCGCCTGTTTAGTATCAGTTGCTGTTGCTGCTGTTTGGTGATGCATTTCGCAGGCACCTGCCTTTATACCGGGAAGAAAGAACAATCCCGATAAAAAAAACACAGAGAACAAAAAGCGCAACAAGAACATACTGCAAAGTTAGGTCAAGTTTTTATAGGTTCAAAATAATACCGGACAATGTTTTGCTTTGGTAAATAAATAACAGATTGTTAATAGTAAAATGAAAAAAATGTAAATGAATCAAGAGATTCTGTAATTAAAAAAGGTTGGTTTTCAATAAGACAGGCCGGGAAAGCATGATTGGGCCTGTGGGCCTGTGTAGATTTCGTATCCTCCCGGGGTCATTAAGCGCGCAGGTAGATTGTTAAAAACAGCACCGTAAAATAGATCCAGAGCAATGAAAAAAGTACATGCACTATTGTTTCAAATGGTTTTCCTTTCCACAGCTCAGGGGAATAGCCAAAGAACTGGATCAGCAACCGGCAGGCCCAGAAAATTCCGATACCGAGGGAAACGGTTTTTCCCAATGGGGTATTGGCTATTTCTGTACAGGCGCTGATGCAGAAGATTCCCGTTAATAACAGCACTAATGCAATAAAGAAGGTATGTACCTGCATCATCTGCCGGTTGATCAGCCGCAGAGCGCCCAGGTCATTCTTCCATCCGAAGTATCTGGGGAAGCAGGTATGAATAAGGGCCAGTATAATCATGATACTCCCGGCTATTTTAAGTTGTAACTCCATTTTTTCTTAATTCAAAGACCTTGATAAACGGTGTTTGGTTCAACTCCCTGACTACGGACAGCCCCCCATCCCTGAAAGTGCGGTGCCAGTTATTGTAAGAGTAGAAGTGCAGGAAGCCGATGGTATAAGCGATAAAATTTTCAAAATTGCGTAAGTGCTCCATAATATAAATGCGGCCTTCCGGTTGTAGCAGACGGCTTAGCTCTTTCAGAAAAAGGATACGTTCTTTAGTATCTCTGATTTCGTGTGCCGATAAG
>DASVMC010000841.1:0-1645 GCA_036384555.1 Niabella sp.
AAGAAAGCGTCTATTAAAGTGTAAAGACTGCAAAAATAATCCCGGCTTTAAGAATCGTTGTCCTGCGCTGTACTGTTATCCGTCCTCTTTATTACAGCCGGACTGCAGCGTATGCTTTCAGGCTGATCAATGATGCAGGAACCGGCTGATGATTCCAATGATCATGGATCGCAAGCGCTGCGCCCAGTGCAGTACCCTGCGTCATGGTTGTTGCGTAGACCTTTGTTTCAGGAAATGCCGTAGCCAGCAACTGCATATACAGTTCGTTTTTGCAGAATCCGCCATCTACATATAACTGCCTGGCACCCTTCCCGTCAAGCACCAGTTGTGTGGATATCTTTTGCTGCTCAATAATATCTTTTAGCAGCTGATGGTATGCCGCCCCAGCCGTCTGGAAGCGTTGCAAATCCCTGAACTGAAACCGGCCCGGCGTAGTTGCTCCGGCGGGTATAGCTGCTGCCTCATCAGCACTTTCCTTATTGGTCTTTTCAAAAAGCGGTAAAAGCATCTCACGATCCGGTAAGACCGTTTTATAAAATCCCGATGCCAGGCTAAAATGTGCAGCAATTCTTTTTACCTGCTGATCATGTTCATTTCCCGCAAAGAGCATTGAAGTCTTTACCGGTATCCCTTTGTAACTGAGATAACTTAATCCTCCCTTTGACAGATCTGCTGCATCCGGCAGCACCTGATTAAACGGATTAAGGCTGATCGCCCAGGTACCGGTGGACAGGATCACAAAAGGACCATCAAAACAACACAAATAAGGAATAATAGCTGCTGAGCTATCGTGCAGACCAGTACCAACAGCTACTTTTTGTCCTGAAGTGGCATCCTCAATCACGACGGCGTTGCTGCCCGGTATTATGGGCGCCAGTTTTTCATGAAGCTGCTCCGTTTTCAGCCACGAATGATACCGCATTTGATGAAAATCCCACATCGCCGAATGACACCCTACATTTGTCATTTCAGCAATACGTTTGCCGGTAAATAAAAAACTAAGGTATTGTGGAAAATGAAGTACAGTTGCTGTTTCTTTAAATAAGCCGGGCTTTTTTGTCCTTAGCCAGTATAACTGCATCCCTGCATTCAGGTGCCCCATTAAAGGCGTGCTGGTGGCTTCACAAAAAGCACTTACATTGCCCTGGGCCCTGCAAAATGCATCCCAGGTTTCCTGTGGATAGGGCTTCAGGTAATTGTATAAATAGCCTACCGGTTTGCCCGCTTTATTTATGTAGACAAGGGAGGCCCCATATGTTGAAAAGTTCACAGCTTTGATCTCATACTCCGGGTCATTTTTTAATACCCGGAACTGCTCAAGCATCCAGGTCGTCAGGGCTGCCAGATCTTCACAAGGATATCCGTCATCATCTTCAATTTCATTAAAGCCCACCGTTAATTCCCGCACCAGGTTATACTGTCCGTCAAAAACCAATAGCTTTTTATTGGTCTTTCCAATATCAAAAACGGCAATAGCCGGATTCTTTCTCATAATACTGTTATTTACTCAATCGTCAATATGAAGTGAATTCCCATAACCCACTACAATAACTGCCAGTATGATTGTTACGATGCCAGCAATAATCGTTCTCCTGGTTTTTGTGCTTACACCCTTCCATTCTTTTAAAGCAAACCCCCATAAGTT
>DASVMC010000842.1:0-12130 GCA_036384555.1 Niabella sp.
TATTTATTGTTATTTTTAATAAAAACATTGTTATGAAAAAAATAATCATTGGCGCTTATATTGTTTTAATAGCCGGTGTTGCCTGTACACCTAAAGCTTCTCCTTCTGTTACTGCCAGTACCATACCAGATGCCAGTGCTGTGAGCAGCGACCAGGCCACCATTGATGCCGGGCACACTATTTTTACAACCAAATGCACAAAATGTCATGCGGCAAAAGACGAGGCAGTGGCGTCCAAATCATATGATGACCTGAAGCCCGTACTTGCGTCAATGGTAAAAAAAGCAAAGCTGAGCAATGATGAAATCCAACAGGTTTCGGCCTATGTATATGCAAATGCAAAAAAATAAATAATCATTTTTATATAATTTTTACCTCCTTTAACAAGGAGGTTTTTTAATTTCGTCCACTCATCAATTCGATCCATTAAACATGAAAAAACTGATTCTCCTGTTCGTTGTGTTGGCCGCAGTTGCGGTGATGTATAGCTGTTCACATAAAACGGCGCCTACCATTCCCAGCAGGCCTGTTGAGGCAGTTACGGGTAACCAACCAGACACTGCAGACCTCTCCTCCAGCGATCCGCTTGTTGCAGGTAAAGCCATTTATGAGATAAAATGTACCCGTTGTCACCAGAAAAAAAACATAAGCGACTGGACCCAGGAAGAATGGAAACCGATCCTGAATTCAATGGTTAAGAAATCGAAACTGAATGACCTTGAGATTTCGCAGGTTACCCAATACGTGAATGCCAATGCTAAAAAATAGCTGGCTCTAGCGCTCTTTACTTTTCAGGGGTGAAAAAAAGAAAGAACCTTTATTTTACCAGCAGGGACCGGAACGCTACAGAGTCGCCGTTAAAAACATTAAAATCCACATAGGCATTGATGCCGTTTACATGGCCTGCATCGTTATGCTGCCAAATGAGCCAATCGCGTTTTACCCTGGGCTTCCTTTTTTCATAATAATGCGCCACCCATAAAGGGTAGTCATCAAAATTCCGTCCAAGGTTCTTTTCATAAAAATCGGAATTGGTATACAAAACGGGGCGTACCTTGTAATGGGCCTCTACCAGATTCAGCCATACCTTTACTTTTGCCTGTATAACCGCCGGTGGCATATTGTTGGTTTGTTCCACATCCAGCACCGGAGGCAAATCTCCGGAGACAAGGGTCACATTCCGGATAAAGTTTGCGGCCTGTTTCTGCGGGTCTTTTGAAGGAATAAAGAAGTGATAAGCGCCGCGTGTAAGTTTTACTTTTTGTGTCAATTTCCAGTTTCTTTTAAACTGGTCATCTGTATCGTTTTCGCCCTCCGTTGCCTTTATAAAAGCAAAATCAATCCTGATGTTGTCAATGTTCATGGCTTTGACGGCATCCCACACAATCGTTTTCTGGTAACGGGAAACATCAATACCATGAATGGTATAGTCAACAGGGATTTCGATACCAAATTCAGGGTATTGCTTAACATCCAGTTCAGGTTTATGAAAAATCAATACGATGCCCGCCACTACTACCAGCGCGCCCAAAAAAGCAAGGAGCATTCGCCGTCCGGAGCTCAACTGTTTCTTCTTCCGTCTTCTTTTTTTTCGCACTGCCATAAAAAACCGGGTTCAAAACTATTGAACCCGGCAAAAATATCTGATTCCTGTGTATATCTTTTATTTATGGTTAAATTTCGCCTTGAATATGCTCTTACGGTTTTCAATATCATCCAGCGCCTGTATTACAGCGTGCGGTTTTGTTATTTTAACCAATCCTTCTCTTCCGGTTTCATAATCATATGCAGAGCTATAAATAAAGTCAGATGCGTAGCGGACAATGCGCTGCTGTACCGGTATGTTATGAATCAGCTCCAGGTGCTCTGCCATGTTTTCGGGCCGTGCCAGGTCCAGGTTAACCAGGTCCTTGATCGGCTGCCATACTTCCAGCTTTTTATGGGTTTTTAAAAATCCGGAATTTTTTTGAAAATGCTCCAGGAGCCATTGCTGCCGCTCTGCCGGCTCATTCAAAATGGCTTCAATTATTTTTTCTGCGGTAAACTGCTTGAAACTTTTTCTTATTTCCTTGAAAGAGGTGCTTTTTTGTGCCCGGCAAGCCAGGTACAGCTTATTAGACATTAAGCACCAACCATATACAATAAGTCCCTTGGTACTTATATAATGATTGAGGCTGTGCACAGCTATTTGCTTATATACAGGTCGTATAAAGACGTCGATCAGGTCAGCTGTCTCCAGTGTTGCTAAATAGCATCCATGATCCTCAAACGATATAACGCGCTCCGCTTCCATACAAACGATTCCACTCAGAATGATTTCTTGCAATCTCCGGGGAATATTAAATATTAATTAAATGTTAACTATCTTATATACGGCAAAACTTGTTCCAATTCTTACTAATCAGTTATAAATTTTATAAAAAACAGATTTACAACGATTATTTAACTAATAATCAACGTATAAAGATTAGTAAATTCTAAAGCACTCCTTATCATAAACAACCGTTAGTTAACATCCAGATCAAAAAGATATATCAGTCATAAAGAATAGGAAAAGTCTGAAAGGCGGTTGTAAAAAGTGGCGACTAAATTGTTTTCATAGAGTTCAGCCTTTGTGATTTTTAATTCAGGAAAAATGCTTTTTTCTTAACCAAACAGCAAAGCTGGTTTTATCTGCAGCCCGGTATATAAGTTTTAAGGAGGCAACAGTACCGACCACCAAACTTAAAAACCCCCATCGTAAAAACGACAGGGGTTAATTCTCTAATTATATTTAATCGCTCCTTGAGAAGGTGTGATCAATAATAATCAAATCTAATTGCTATACAGGCACCAAACAACAGCAGGAATAATTTTCAAAGCAATATGAATAATAATGCAAATAAATAGCTGTACCCTGGTGCCTATGGTCATTTTTATATTGTATATATCAAATCAGGTTATCAACGGCCAATTTATAGCGCTGTAAAAGATCAATCAATGGTTAAATGATATCGGTTCCCTTATTTTTCCAGCGCCTGCACTACCTTAGAGACCTGCTTAGAGCCATCAACATCTACCTGAACAATACGAACAAACACCTTTCCCTGTTCAATGGAAGTATCCCTCTTTTTGGTACAGGATGGTGTTATTGCCAAAATACTCGTTCCTACAAGCATCGCCGTAACTAATAACTTATTCTTTTTACAGAACGCCAGAAAAAGAATACCAATACCTAATAAATAAATCCCGGCAAATACGAGTATTTTATTATTTTCCGATTCAAATTCATACGTTAATCTGCTGCTTGAGTTGCCGTTCTTTGCTTTCGACTTTACCGTACCTATTTTTGTAAAATGTGTTCCATCATTGGATATTTCTACATCAAAATGATCGTTATTTTCCTCAGCAACTGTACCCCATTTCACAATTAACCGTGTGCCATCCAGTTGTGCCGTTACAACACTGAAGGTTACAGAGAGCGGAGTGTCGAATTTTACGGTATAAGTTCCAGCCGTCTTACTTTGTTTGCCGGCGGCATCAACAAAGCTATAGCCAAATGAAGTAGCATCTGATCCTCCTTCTAAATCTGTGATCGAAAGATTGGAAGGATCAAAATCCGGAATTACCTGACCTTTTGTTACGGGCTGGTCATTATAGTATAATGTACCATTTGACGGCAGTTCGGTAATTGCCACTGAGTTTCCCTGCCCCAAAGCGCCGTCTTCCGGATCTGTTCCTTTTGGAGCTGTTGTCAGCGTACCTTTGGGTACAGTATTTCCTTCTGGCGTTTTGATCATTTGCGAAACATTTTCTGTTACCGGCAATTGCTCTATTCCGAAATTTGCGTCCGCAACCCCGTTATTAACCACAACATTCTTTAACATCCCATCCGGAGATCCGTCATCGCCTGTTCCCGAGCCCAGTTTTTCCCCAGTGGCAACCCAACCTTCAGGAAGCACAACAGCCGGCGCAGGACTCCCTACAGCGGCGCTCTCAGTTGTGAGCTCCATTGAATAAGTACCTGTCACAACAGCATTATCAAAACTGTAGGTCCCATCTGAACTAACAGGTGCAACTGCTGCAACATTCCCATTTGCATCAATCAATACTACATTTAATCCCCCCGCATTGGACCCCGTACCATTGACCAGGTTATCAGAAAGACCGTTCGCATCATTAAAAACAGTTCCGCTTACGCTGTAAGCAGTTAATGATACACTCACCAAGACAACGTCTCCGTTCACCCTGTTGGTAGCGCTCCAGTTTGCTGCGCCCCCATCCCCGTCCAGAACGACATCAAAGGTCAGCGTCGTAATATCGTTACCATTAATTCTAATACTACCGGATGCACCGGAGGGGCTACTATTATTAACATTTGAAGTATAGTTTGCTGCTGAATTGTACATCTTTTTATCAGCGGATACCTGAAAATAAGGATTTCCGGACAGCCTTGAAATGGAGTACGTTTCATTCAATTTAAAACCAGCGGAAAGCCCCAAAGTGCTTGAGCCCGATGGGGAGTAAAAACCGCCCATTCCTGAAAAGTGAATAATCGGGTTGTTCACAGGACGGTTAAAGGTTAACGTAAGTTTGCCAAAATAGACATTCTTGGAATTGGTAGCTACTTTATTGGATCCGTTGCTGTTGATTAATGCATCACTAAAAGGAATTATAGAAACGCCATAATCATTGGCAGCATTCATTGCCGGTGTAGCACCCCCGGTTGAGAACTGCGCACTTTGCGAATTACCAACATTGTTCAGGGTCTGATAATAATTAGCTGCTAACGGGCTATTACCATTACCATTTACATTGCCACCAAATACAAGTCCGGGGATAGAGGAATTCCCTTCTATTGATGGGTATTGCTGATCGCTGATCGAAAAAGTGATCGTTGTTGTCGGACTATATTCATTCGCATCACCATTGTAGATCGTCACTACCTTATTGGTAGCAGAGGGCCCGCTTCCTGAAGGGCCACCGCCATTTTCAAATTTTAATGATCGTTGCGCAAACGAAAAACTACTTATCATAAAAAGAAATTGAACGAATAGTACAGTTTTTCCCGTTTTGCATTTTTGCTTCATAGAATTGTTTTTAGTTTGTTTAGAATGTGAGGTATTTAATAGTTGAAGGCTCTAAGAGTGGTCAGACTCCAATTGCATATAACTTCTTTAACAGGCATGTCCGATTCTATTGAAAGGGATATACCGCATGGTTTCTATCAGATCGGGTAAAAAGCGTGCTTTAGCACACGTATATCAATAACTCAATGCCTTAGTTGCTTCAGATTATCTGTAATAAAAAACTAAACTATTAAATTGTTTGCTTCGGGAATAAGGGAAGAATGATTTCCCAAGTATTTAGAATGATTTCACCTATAAACTCATTCCAACATGGATTTGACAGGGTAACTAACTAATGAGGTGTTTTTTTAATCAGAAAAAGATTAATACTACAGATGGCAGCACTCTTATACAGAAAAGAAGAAGCCGAATGATGAATTTATAAGGAAGGCTACTGATTTATTTGAGCACAAAACTGATCGACTGCCTGAAGGCTTTTGGCGTTACGCCGGTTACTGTTCTGATAAAATTATTAAAGTGGGTCTGATCAGAAAATCCCAACTCAAAAGCTATTTCCTTGATAGACATATTTGTTCCACCTAACAATCGCTTAGCCTCAAAAAAAACGCGCCTCATAATTACTTCTTTTGCGGAAAGTTTAAAATATTTCCGGGAAAGAATATTCAGGTAATTCGGTGTAACCGATAATTTTTCGGCATAATATTGAACCGACTTTTCCGCTTTATAACAGGTTTCAATATGCGATTCAAAATTGAGCACAACCTGATTAATCCGCTCAAATCGCTTCTCCTCACCGGCTTTTTTATAAAGCAAATCGCTTATCATTAAAACAATTATATGAGCACGGATCAAAATGATTGAACGTATTGCCATAAACGGATCAGCAGTGAGGTCTCTTTTGATCAGATCGAATTCAAATTTCAATTTATCAAATACTTCCCGGCTTAAATCAATTACTGGATGGGTATTGGACTGACCCTGGGAAAAAGGAGTTTTAAACAAAGCATAAGAATCCATTACTTTTCTACTGATATACACCTTTTGCCCAATGGTAGCATTATCTGTATTCCAGGAATGTACCTGGCCAGGAAAAGAAATATGCAATTGTAAATTTTTATGCACATATTCCTGAAAGTCGATAATATGTGTACCGCTGCATTTTTCCAGTAACACAAACACATAATAGTCTTCAAACCTAAAGTTATTAACTACATTCGTACCCAGTATATCTTTATATATAATAGCACCTTTTAAATCATCATCCGGTAATTTGCTAAAAGATAGATTTTGGGGATTCCTCATAGATCTCTTCTTTCTGATTGTCAAATAAAGTGGTTCTGTCATTTTATAGATACGCATTAAACTTACACCCGCTTATAGCCAGAGAGTAAGACTCAAAAACATACTCTTCAGATAAAATGCAGGTTATTTATCTTGAGGGTGCAAATAATGTGATGATGTGCTAATGTCGAACAGAAAATTAATTCCCTTCTTTTATTGTCCGGTTTTTATCTATCTGAAGAACCCTTTATTTCAATATTAAAGCCGAAAAGTTCTTGAATTTCGTCATAACGCAATAAAAGTGATCCCAATCAGACAGCTCTTTATAACCATCTCAAAGTACAGCTATAGATGCAGGAATAATTATCAAAACAAAGCATTGTCATTTTACTATTACCAGCCATTCATTTTAATGCTGAAGGCACCTACACAAACACGATTGTATATCGGAACAAAGCTAATCTTAATATAGAAACGGATACTCCCTAAATAATTTAGATTAACATGTAAAAAATTATAAAATTTATAACTATGGCAAGTTATTTACCCATACAGGAAATACAAACCCTAGTTAGCATCAGGCCTGGAAAACGGAATATAAAAAGATTTACCAGGAAGTTAATTTCTATTGATTACGACAAAAGCAAT
The DNA here is from genome assembly GCA_036384555.1 of Niabella sp. Classification (GTDB taxonomy): domain Bacteria; phylum Bacteroidota; class Bacteroidia; order Chitinophagales; family Chitinophagaceae; genus Niabella. Next base: position 6,999 of record DASVMC010000842.1, read on the forward strand.
AATGGCAGGAATATGAACTAATCCATCATCACAAAAGCAGCCCAATAATAGGGCGATTTATATTTCTCCCGCACTTTTTGCCGGGCAGTTTTAAAAGCGCTTTGTTTACTTTCCCCTGCCAGCCATTGCTGGTAAAAGGTGGTCATCAGCTCTGCCGTTGCTTCATCCGGAACTTTCCATAAGCTCATGATCAAGCTTTCCACTCCGGCTAATTTAAAAGCTCGTTGCAAACCGAAAACGCCTTCACTGTTCTTTACATCACCCAAACCGGTTTCACACGCCGACAGCACGACCAGCCTGGTTTTTGTCAGGTTCAGCCGGGAGATTTCATCAGCGGTAAGTATACCATCTTCTCCTATATCCGCTGCATCAAATTGTTTGGTCAGCCATTGGCGATTAGCGCCGGACAGCACCAATCCTGAACGCAGCAGCGGGCTTTCAGATGCGTTCTCTCCGGAACCTCCTAAACGCTGAACAATATCTTCCACAACCTTATTTTCAACATCGGGGAGGAAAAATCCATGGGTAGCAAGATGAATCACGCTGGTCTGTGTACCACTCAGCTGTTTAAAGGATTCTTCGCTACCCTGGTTTGTTGTATAATATTTGTATTGGGCATGCTTAAGGTTCAAATAAGAAACAATTTGCTGTGCTTCTGCTGCGGTACCGGGCAGATATACCCACTCCGAAAAACCACCACGCGATTTTGTATCTGACTGTTTTGTATAAGCCCGCCGGAAGCGGCTGATGTCAAAACGCTTTCCCTGTTCCGGAACCTGTTTGCCTGGCCGGAAGGCAGCCAGTGCCTGTTGCTGCAGATCATACGTTAAACCACCGTAGACAGCAATAGTATCTTTGTCTGAAAGCGCAGCCGGTTCTTTTTTTAACCGTACTATTTCGCGTGTACTGGAAACCAGCTGTAAGTTATATTTATCTGAAAGCAACTCCCCTTCTCTGCCTGTTGGCAAAGCATTAAACGCTATTTTATACAGCAAGCCCGCCGGTGAATAGTATACCGTTTTTACAGCAGAAAGCTCCTTCTCCAGGGCCTGCCATACTAACCGGTACAACTGATGGTTATTACCGGAATACAGGTTTTCGATTTGTAACTGCTGTGTTGTATCCTGGTCAGTAGTTTGCATAGCAGCCTGCAAGTCCTTTTGCTCGCAAAGCGGAACCCATCGGGGATTGGACATGCCGGGGCGCACTATCAAAGCAGCATATATGGTCCTATCTGTCCATTTTTTGTCATATAGGCGGAAACTTACAAATTCTATAGCGGCTTCAGAAGGCTTTAACTGTTTTTGTACGTTCTGCCAGGTCATTGCCATATCCGCTTTTATATCCCTGAAAGTTGTTGAAGTCTGAGTAAGGCTTTTATCTAAATTTTCGGCACAAAGCTGCAGTGAGTCTATTTTTTCTTTCTTATATTCCGGATGCGTTTGCTGCTCATAAATTAATTTCCTTAAACTCCCTAATTGTTCATACTTACTAATAAGTTCTTTATTACCTGAAGCATAAATACCATCACGAATACAGTTCGTAGTACGCAGTAAAAGACCCTTTGTAAAAAGAGTATTGTTATAATTTAAGCTATTCAGTTCCGATGAATGAGAAAAACTGGCAAGAGAGTATGCTCCTGTAAGATATCCATTTCGGGTTTCCCAATAGAAACTACGTTGTTGATCCGACAAAAAACTAAAATTATTACCAATATCATATTTAGTTAAATCGCTCAACTCTTTGTTCAAATCAATAGCTTTCGCAGATTTTCCCATTGCTCCATAAAGCAAACTCAGCATATTCAAAAAACCGGAATAATCCGGATGCTTCTCATTCCCAAATTTTTTAAACAGGTATTTTGCGTCTAAAAAATAAGATTCGGATTTTTCAAAATCACCATTTATGCTATAAAGCGCACCTAATTTATAGAATGAACTTGCATAAGCAGGGTTTCTTTCTCCGGCGATCACATTTTTGAAATTATCGATCGCATCCAAAAAGCAACTTTTAGCCTGCGGATAATCGCCCAATGCAATATAGGCGTCTCCCAAATTATTAAGAGATGTGGCAAGATTGGAGGCGTTTTTTTTGGCCTCCAAAAGATACTTCTCTGCTTTTTCATAATCTCCCATTTTGTAATAAAGCCGTCCCAGATTATTTACTGAATTAGCATATTCATAATTATTATATGTGTTCTGATTTTTAGCAAAATCATTCGCTTCCTGATAATATTTTATCGCCCGCTTATAATCCCCCATCTCCTGATAAAGGGCTGCCAAATCATATGTGGTTGCAAGGTAGTTTTGATGCTCTTTTCCATACAATTTTTTAAATAGATCTTTAGCTTCAAGATAATATTCTTCCGATTTTGCAAAATAGCCCAAAGAACTATACGTCTTTCCTAAATCATATACGCAATGTGCGTATTTCCAATTGTTTTTCCCGAATATTTTTTCATAAATATTTTTAGCTTCGAAAATATATTTTTCCTGAAGTGAGCCTCTCATCATATCTGCAACTCCTACAACATATTGTTTGGGTAATTTATCTGTATAAAGACTAATAAGCTTAAATGCCTCATCGTATTTTCTGGAATCGTATAAGTGCTTAAATTGTTTCCATACTTTTGTATCATCAATAGCATTATAAAAAACAGCTTTCATCCTTTCAAAGTCATTTTTTCTATTTGCCGGAACAATATGCTCCTTTTCAAATTGTTCAAAGTCTTTTAGCAGACTAACAGCATAATTTTCATACTCTTTCGATAGAGATATAATCCTAACGGGATTAGTCATTGAATATCCATGATCCATGAAAATATCATAATCGTAATCGTACGCTCCATCTTTATCAGGGGTATCCATCAATTCCCTGTATTTGATTTCAGCCTGAGACATCTTTCCCTGAAATAGTAAAGCATGTGCCAGATTTGTTTTATCCAGCTTATCTGTGTTCGTCGTTCCCAATGCCTTCAATGACATTTCCTCTGCCAGTCGAAAATCTTTTGCAAAAAGATAATATTTCCCCAGAACGCTGTACACTTTTAAAGAGCTGAATTCATTGGGCATTACATCCTGATATTTTCGGATCAAAGCTATAGCCTCCGAATATTTTTTTGCATTCCCTAAACTATCAGCCTTGTACAGCACGATATCGGCTACTCTCCCTTTGTATCTCCCAGGAATGCTATTACTATTGGTTTCAACCAGCAAAAGCAGGCTATCGTAACTCGACTCAAACTGGGATAAATTTTCGAACTGTTTATATACCTCCATCTCTTTCCTGATGCTATCAATACTTCTCTTGGCCTCCTCAACGTTACTTCGTCTGTCGGGTGGAATTATCTCTTGTTCAAATTGCACAAGATCTCTCAATAAATCATTAACATAACTATCCACATTGAGGTAAGTGCCCAATGTATATATCGACTCCTTATAAAGTTTCCGGGCTTCGTCTGTCTTACCTTGCAGCAACAGGGCATGAGCAAGTAGTGGTTTAAGTTTTTCATCCCAAATATGAGTAAGCTCTAATGCTTTTAACGCCATCTGTTCAGCCAGATTATATTCTTTTGTAAAAAGATAATCCCAGGAAAGCAAAGAAAACATTTCGGCTAAATTATTCTCTTTCTGAAAAATATTTTCGTTAGTGCGTAGTAATATAATGGCTTCGCTGTATTTTTTTTCATTACAGAGCCTATAATGCTTCATTCTGACAGAATCCGAAGTTTGCCCCTGGTCTCTTATCTCAGCGGCTTCTTTAAAATATGCTTCCGCCTGTACTTCATCCTTCATTTTACTAAAAAGCGCACCTAAATCATTTAATAAATCAATATGCTCCGGATGATCTTTTTTTAATACTTTTTCCTGAATATTTATAGCCTCTAACAAATATTTTTTTCCGTTGCTATAGTCGAGCTTCTCTATATACAGATCGCCTAATCGCTTCAATAATATAGCATAACCGGCATTAGTTTTACCTAATATCGTTTCATAGATATTTTTAGCTTTCAACAAATACTTTTCCACTATGGAGTCATTACCTCCGCCTCTCATATGCATCATTCTCTCACTAATTATAGTGACATAATACTTAGGAAGCTTATTAATATAGGGTTCTATAAATTCGAATGCCACAGATTCATCACGGGTGCTAAGGCGTTCAAATTGCTCACAAATTTTCTTTTCCTCTTTAATACTGTTAACATCAGCCTTAATTTTTTTAAAATCGTCCCAACAGACTGACGGGATTTTTTTTTCAATTTCAAAACGGGCAAAGTCCTTTAATATCGAATCAGCATACCGCCTTCTATCTAAAAACTGATAGGATTTATAGTCATACCGATGATCATTCAACAATCCTCGGTAAACCCATCCGGCCTCGTCTGTTTTTCCTTGTAGCAACAAGGCATGAGCATAAGCAATATCGAACTCCGCAAACAATCCACCTTCTCTTAATGCCTTTAGTGACATCTGTTCCGAAAGCCTATACTCTTTAATAGAAAAATAGTATTGAGAAAGCTTATAATATATGTTGCCTAAATTGTCTTCCTTTCGTAATAGATAATCGTTAAAATTAATCAGGTCAATGGCTTGCTTATAATTCCCGGTTCTGTTTAAACTATCGGCTTTTTTTAGAAGAGATTGGATATATTGACCCTGTGCCACTATAGCGCAGACTGTCAATAGCAGTGAAATGAACGCTTTTTTCATCATTCTGTATATTTTCTTCTATTCATTTTCCACTTTCACCTGATAAATCCAGTTCTTTCAATAATTCTTTATTTATTATATCAGCAGGTGCTTTTAAGGTAGTGATCACCCACTTTTTACCCATTTCATCCCACTTCTGTGAAGAAACCATTTTCCAGGAGCGCTTTACAAACCCTTCCTTGTTTTTGGCATTTTTCCGTTGCTTCCAGTCGCTTTTCCAGCCGTTGCGGTAGGCCTCGGTAATACCACAGCTTTCTTTCAGAGATAATTCCACCTGATAGTCGCCTGTTCCCCAGCTATCATAATAGTTATTGTTTTTATCACGAAACCCCATATACGATCGCGGAATAATAAAACTTTCACCGGTTATCTTGTATTTTGCAGGCGTATTTTCCGGTTTCACGTAGCGTAGCTTTCTCC
>DASVMC010000843.1:0-3869 GCA_036384555.1 Niabella sp.
CTCTTTAATTGATATAAAGAAATACAGGGAATCTATAAGCACCGCTTATCAGGCACAATGGTTCTCTATAAAAGATTACCCCGAATTGATTTTTGATCATGCTGATATGGTTAAAATGGCGCAGAAAAGGTTACAGTACAAAGCCACATCACACGCCATATTATTTGAACTGTTGCCGGATAAGTTTACTATTCCTCTTTTACAGAGTTTGTTTGAGGACGTTTATGAAACCAGTTTTGACAAAGGCAATTTCAGCAGGAAAATGCTTTCAACCGGTCTTTTGCAAAAACAAAAAGATAAGGATAAAACAGGATCTAAAAAGGGAGCTTTCTTTTATAAACTGGACAAAAAAAATTACCAGCAAAATCTGCATAAATTTTTAAAGCTCGTTCCCAATCCAAACAGCCTTATCTAAATAATGCGAAATCACTTAACTCTATTCCTTACTGCACTTTTATCAGGGCTTTGCCGTATCTGAGCCCGCATCTGCAGTGGTTGCGTTGCTGCTCTTATTTCCAAAAATATCACTCATCCATTTCTCAGCTTCCGGAAAATGCTCCTTTAAGGCATCTGCTCCTTTTGAAGCCAGCTCTGTAAAATAGTCTTTAGCCTGGCCGGCTGTTTTTGAAGCTTCTTCTTTCAGGTTATTTGCCTTTTCTTTCAGATTATTCATCATCTTTTCTTTTTCCTCATCACTCATACTGGCATATTTACCAGCAGCAAGACCAGCCAATGCTCCTAAAATAAAAGTGGCTATGTGTTTATTATTTACCATAAAAGTAGTTTTAGATGAGATAAATGGTAATTAAATATACTCATTTTTTAAGTTGTCAACATATACATATCTGTATGCATCTCTTTGAAAAAAACAGTGCTACTTCCATTATTTCTCCCCAACTAGGTGTTGATAACGCTTCATTGCTGTGAATAACCAGCTGTGAAACGTGTATGTGAAATGTATTACTGGCTTAAATATTTATAGGAACAGGGTGATTTTACAATTTTGGTGAATTGAGGTAATTTTATACCGTCAATATTAACATAATGTAAATTTAATATGTATCTAATTTTTATAAACAAAGCACAATTCACATTTTTGTGAATAACCCTTTATAACAGATACAATTCGTAACTTCATTATGTGAACAACTATTGAATGAATGTGGGTAAATGTGAGTGTCGTCTTTTTTAAAAAAGTGAATAACCGCGTTATCCACCAATTCACAGCCGTAATAATAATAGCTTATTTTAAAATAAATAATTAATATAAATATTATTAGAAAGAAAAGGGCGGTCAAAAAAAGTTTTGTTTTTCTATTTGGGTTTGGTTGTATCATTGCAGTCATAAAATTTTTCAATCATGAAGTCTGAAGTTTTGGAAACAGCAAAAAGTGAATTAGCGCAGAACGGTTTTTTGGATGTGGACATAGATCCCCGGATAGATCTGTTTGCTGAGATTGAAAAACTGAAAAAAGAAAAAAATGCAGTTATTCTGGCGCATTACTACCAGGAAGCGGATATACAGGACATTGCCGATTATATCGGGGATAGTTTGGGATTAGCCCAGGAAGCACAAAAGACCAATGCAGATATGATCGTTTTTGCCGGTGTGCATTTCATGGCAGAAACGGCTAAGATCCTGAATCCGGCAAAGAAAGTGGTGATCCCCGACTTTAAAGCAGGGTGCTCTTTAAGCGATAGCTGCCCGCCTCCTTTGTTTCAAAAATTTAAAGAACAGCACCCGGATCATGTAGTGATTAGCTATATCAATTGCAGTGCAGGAATTAAGGCATTAAGCGATGTAATTGTTACCAGCAGCAATGCACGGATAATTGTAGAAAGCTTTCCTAAGGATCAGAAAATAATTTTTGCGCCTGACAAAAATCTGGGAGCCTATATCAATAAGGTTACCGGAAGGAATATGCTATTGTGGAATGGTGCCTGTATGGTGCATGAAATTTTCAGTCTTGAAAAAATTACCCGGCTGAAACATCAGCACCCGGATGCAAAACTGATTGCGCATCCCGAATGTGAAGAACCATTGCTGCGGATATCCGATTACATAGGTTCTACAACCGGCTTGCTGAAATTTACAAAAGACGATAACGCACAGGAGTATATTGTTGCTACAGAAACGGGTATCCTGCATCAGATGGAAAAAGCAAATCCGCATAAGAAATTTATTCCCGCCCCGCCGGATAACAGCTGTGCCTGTAATGATTGCCCGCACATGAAACGCAATACCCTGGAAAAAGTATACCTGTGTATGAAATATGAAATGCCTGATATTATTATGGACGAAAGCTTGCGGTTGGCTGCAAAAAAGCCGATTGACAGAATGCTTGAAATTAGTGCAGCAGCTGGATTATAAAACTTTATGGTACCAAATTAATTAACGTTATTTGCATCTATTCTAAAACCTACTTTTTGTTTTATGAAATTACTGGAAAATAAAATAGCGATTGTTACCGGAGCTGCCCGTGGAATTGGAGAAGCTATTGTAGATAAGTTTGCAGAACAAGGTGCCAGCATTGCGTTTTCTTATGTCAGTGACCGCAGTGCAGAAAGGGCTGCTGAAATAGTGCAAAGATGGACTGATAAAGGTGTTAGGATAAAAGCTTATCAAAGCAATGCCGGAGATTTTACGGCTTGTGAAACGTTTGTAGCCGATGTAATCAAAGAATTTGGAGCTATTGATATTTGTATAAATAATGCCGGAATTTCCAAGGATAACCTGTTGCTTCGTATGACACCAGAGCAATGGGAATCAGTATTACAGGTAAATCTGAATAGCGTATTTTACATGACCAAGCAGGTTATAAAACCCATGATGAAAGCAAAATCGGGTTGTATTATCAACATGAGTTCTGTAATTGGAATAATGGGGAATGCTGGCCAGGCAAGCTATGCAGCCAGCAAGGCCGGTATCATTGGGTTTACTAAAAGTGTGGCAAAAGAATTGGGTAGCAGGAACATCCGATGCAATGCTATTGCACCGGGTTTTGTTGAAACAGACATGACCAGTTATTTACACGAAGGTGACAGCGCAGCTAAATATTTACAGGATATTCCTTTGGGAAAATTTGCAAAGGGAGAAGATATTGCCAATACCGCATTATTCCTTGCGTCGGATATGGGCGCTTATATAACCGGACAAACGATCAGCGTTTGCGGCGGTTTAAATATTTAACAAATATAGTCTTACCATTTATTTAATTAATAGAGTACTTCAGTTCGTAGTAGCAAATGTTTCTATTGAACACAGAGGTATCGGAGAAGAAGAGTATTCCGCTTGGAATTACGTTAATAGACCTGCAAATTAGTACCAGATACTTAGTACCAGCATCTATAAATACCAGCATTCGTTTAATAGGTACCGTTCTCCGGATATGATTGATGCTATTTTAAAAGTAGCAGGTTTAATTTAGAAATATTGTGTAAATTGTTTTATCTTGATTGTATAGAAGCAACAAGTTTTCATGGGGCACATTGTCTAATTGATAAGCACTTGTAATGTTACTAAGGCATCTGCATTTTTTAAAACTGGTTTTTCTCCACAGCATTACAGCTTTTGGTGGCCCGCAGGCGCATTTGGCAATGATGATGAAAACATTTGTAAAGCAAACGCCATATGTTACTGAACAGGAATTGATGGAGTACAATGCTTTCTGCCAGTTATTACCCGGAGCTTCTTCTACACAAACCCTTACATTGATTGGTTTTAAACGTGGTGGCGTATTGTTGGCAATACTTACGCTTTTGGTTTGGGTGCTGCCTGCCTGCAGTATTATGGGAGCTTTGTCTTTTTTGGTAAACTATTTGGATAAGGGAGGAGAATCGTTAAAGCTGTTCCATTACATTGTACCGAT
>DASVMC010000844.1:0-2434 GCA_036384555.1 Niabella sp.
CCGGCGGAATAACCGTTTGCCCATATATGCAGGAAATAGGAGGAGCGGTATCTTGGTGGTACGTAGGCAACTGCTGTGCCTGTTTGCTCAAGCGCTTTCTGCTCAAATGCATCTGCCTCTGTTACCATGCTGTCTTTAGCGCCCAGCAAATGCCACTGCATATCCAATTCGGCTGCGGCCAGCAGTTCTGTCATCGCATAGCCCTGGTTAAACGTGGCGGCGTTCTTAATTTTTTCTACCAGTTCCTGTGGGATCGTTTTCCCGGTTTTATAATCTTTGGCATAATTCTTAAGCACCGTTGTATCCAGCGCCCAGTGCTCATTGAACTGGGAGGGCATTTCCACAAAATCTCTTGATACATTGGTACCCGATAAAGAAGGATATTCCTGGCTGGCAAACAGTCCGTGTAAGGCATGACCAAATTCATGGAACATGGTGGTCACATCATCAAAACTTAACAGGGCAGGTTGTCCTTTTACCGGCTTTGGAAAATTACAAACATTTACAATTACCGGCTTAGTGTTCAGCAACTTCGATTGTGTTACAAAATTATCCATCCAGGCCCCGCCGTTCTTATTATCCCGTTTAAAATAATCGGTATAAAATAAAGCCATTGGAGTGCCATCTTTGTCAAACACTTCATACACTTTTACGTCTTCCTGGTAAACCGGGATATCAGTACGTTGTTTAAAGGTAATTCCATATAGCTGGTTGGCGGCAAAGAAAACACCATTTTTCAGCACACTGTCCAGTACAAAAAATGGCTTTACCTGCGATTCATCCAGATCATACTTTGCCTTACGCACTTTTTCCGCATAAAAATCCCAATCATAAGGCTCCAGTGCCGTGGTGTCGCTCTCCTGCTTTTTCATTGCTTTGATATCCTGCGCCTCTGAAGCCGCTTTTGCAAGAGCAGGAGGCACCAGCCTGCTTAAAAAGGTATTTACTGCCCCGGGTGTCTTAGCCATCTGGTCCTGCAATTTCCAGGCTGCATAATTCGGGAAGCCCAGCAATGCGGCTTTCTCCTTACGGATCTGAGCGATACGTAATATATTTTTACGGGTGTCATTGGAATCGTCTTTTTCCGCCCTTGTCCACGAAGCTTCAAAAAGACGGCTACGCACATCCCGGTTCTTAAGGGACTGCAATGCAGGTTGCTGTGTTGTGTTTAACAGGGAAAGCACGTACTTCCCTTCATGTCCGCCCGTTTTTCCCGCTTCTGCTGCTGCGTCTATTTCCGCATCTGTCAGCCCTGCAAGTTCCGCTTTGGAATCCACCACCAGCGCGCCTTGTTTGGCAGCCGCCAGCAACTGATTACCAAAACGGGTACTTAAGGTAGCTTCTTCTTCATTCAGCCGCTGAAGCTTGCTTTTGCTCGAATCCGGAAGCGCGGCACCGCTCATCATAAATTGCTGATGATAGTAGGTTACCAGCCGTTTTGATTCAGCATCAAGCGACAGGTGCCCCAGCTGCTTATAAATGGTATCAACCCTGCGAAACAGCTTTGCATTCATAAAAATCGAATCCGTATGCTTAGAAAGCTTAGGCGCCATTTCTTCCTGGATCTTTTGCAGCTGGTCATTGGTATTGGCGCTTGTTAAAGCATTCAATGCACGATTCGCCCTTTTCAGCAATTGTCCTGACTTTTCCAATGCCACAAATGTATTTTCAAATGCCGGAACCGCGGGGTTGTCTGCAATGCTGTCTATTTCCACCATTTCTTCCCTCATTCCCTGCTCAAGTGCGGGAATAAAATCTTCCTCTTTGATTTTGTCAAAAGGAATGGTCTGGTAAGGCAATGTGCTTTCTGTTAATAACGGATTTTCTGTACCGGGTGTGGCCGGCTGATTGCTGGAACTGTTTTGCATATTGCAGGAAGTAAGTATTAATAGAACAATAAACGGGGTTAAGTAAGATTTCATAAGATTCAATTTTTATTGTAAAATGAAACAGCACCGGATGGGCACATTATGCACCTGCAGCAGCGCCTTCATTGGGAATGATCACTTTAAAAACGCTTCCGTTACCTATAGCAGACTGCACATCAACTGTGCCGTTTAATTTATTCAGCGATTCCTTAAGAATATAAAGGCCCAGTCCGAGACCATCGAGGTTCGCCCCTTTAAAAAACTGATCAAAAATTCTTGTAAGGTCTTCCTCGGCTATTCCGATCCCGTTGTCTTCAACGGTTATTACAACCTGCTGCGGCGTAGTGGTGATCCCGATCGCAACCAGTTTGTCCGATTCGTCAGCCCGCTGACATTTGATCGCATTGGACAGCAGGTTTGCTATAATGATTTCTATTCTGAAGGTATCTCCCCAGAAAGGCTGCTGTTCATTTATCGATACGTTAAAGTGAATATCCTTTGTATTGCCTGAAGTGCTGTACAGGTTGATCAGCGAGTCAACCATTTCTTTAAAATGCACCTGTTCA
>DASVMC010000845.1:0-3729 GCA_036384555.1 Niabella sp.
TATCTATGACAACGTTCAGACGCTACCGGACAATAAAAACCTGCTGCGGGTTGGCTTGGGCACACAATATGGTCTCTACGATATTCACAAACAAGCGTTGGTAGTCCCAATACGGTACTCCGAGATATCAGCGGTTGAAAACAGCAATTTTTTCTTTGTGCAGCAAGATGGCGGAACGGGTGAAGGATTGTTAGACGCTCAGGGCAATGTCATCTGCCCGGTGCAAGCTTATCAACGATTAGACGAAACAGATACGGCGGCGCGCTTTTTTGTGATTACCCGGAAAGATACGACAACATCAAAAATCTCCTACTCTATACTAAATGCTGCCACACGGCAAATCGTTCCACTACCCTATGACACAGTTGCTATAGGCGGTTACGACGACCGGCTGGGTGTTCACGTCGGCAAAGATCAATATGCCTTATACGACATTGTTAAAGGAAAAATTGTACAGGGCGCATATACTAAAAATGGCGGGCCGCAATTGGTCTATCCATATCGTAATAAGGCTTTGATTATACAAAACGGAAAAATAGGCATAATAAAAAGCGACGGGAGCATTGAGATTCCTCCCAGCTATGAGATGATCACTCCGCTGACAGACAGCATACTGCAATTTGTTATAAAAGATAAAACGGGAGCGCTTCATTACGGTTTTGGAGATAATAGCGGAAATATGATCATCCCTGTTCAATATACATATCTGCCTGCATACAAGAATGACTATCTGCGGGACGGTATGCTGTTATTGTTGATGAATGATGGACGAGGAGGGCTGATAAAAGGATATGCCTCTATAGATGGTAAAATAGTTGTCCCTGTGCAGTATAAAGAAATAATTCCCGCGGATAAGAACCTTGGCTACCTTGTTAAAGGTGCAAAAGGATTTGGCATTATAAACCGCAGCGGGAAAACGATATTACCCGCTGTTTTTGACAACATCCTCCTCGATGACCAGAGTAATTACCTGACCACAGTAGCTTTTACGCTGCCTGTGGCTGCAAAAAAGGACGGTCGCTGGCATTATTATGACACTGAGGGTCATCAGCTACCTGTATCGTTCAACAATACCATGAATTTTGTTCCTCCCTATGAACACAACAGCGAAGAAAAGGACGCAGGAAATTTGGCAGCATCGGCATCCATTACACAACCGGAGCGTTCAGAAGAGATTGGCGTTGCTGAACAAAAAGCAATTATTGAAGAAGATGGAGGGAAGGAGACCCGGATCGGCGCCGTCAATCAAACCGGAATAGCCGCCCCTCCTGATACAGCACCGGTGGAACAGAACGACTATGCGCTGGTAGAGGTTGACAAGAGCGCTCCTGATTCCGGAGAACAAGTATTTACCAGCGTAGAAAATGCGCCACAGTTCCCCGGAGGCCGGAAAGCCCTTCAACAATACCTGCAGCAACACCTCAAAGTACCGCAAAAAGCACTCGACGCAAAAGTGACCGGCAAAATACAGGTACGCTTTGTCGTGGACAAAACCGGCCGCGTAAAGGATGTCATTGCCGGCAACGACATAGGATATGGCTGTGCGGCTGCGGCTGAACAGGTTGTTTCAGACATGCCACACTGGACACCCGGCAAACAGGATGGCAAACCTGTTGCCGTACGACAAACTGCGATGGTGATTTTTGAACAAATAAAAAACAAATAGTTATGCTTCTTCGTCAAAGAAAGATACTATATAGGCTATTGATCTTTTTACCGATGGTGAGTTGTTTTATTGCCACGGCACAGACGAAAACTATTTCGCTGCCCCAAAAAGACACTGCTCCATCCCAAACAGTACGTGTTAAAGCGATACCCTCCCGTGAAGATGGAATAGCTGAAAAGAAACTACAGGTGAAAACGCTTTTAAAAAAAATAAATGGCGTTGACCTCGTCCATAAAGAAAATGCGGCTGACTCTCTGAGCGCATGGAATGGAACACTTTTATATTCTCTTCAAAACTGCATTTCCGTATTTCCCGATTTTATGCAGCGTGATTTTCCCGACTGGAAGGATGCTGGCCTGACCATCCTTACCTCGGCAGACAAGAAATTCAGGATTATATGCTGGAACACCCGGCAAAGTGGTACCAGCCAGCAATGGACTTCTGTTGTATTCTGGCAGGGCAAAAATGAGCTGTATAGCTCAGAACTAGGTGATGAAGAATATATAAGGAGCCGGCCAGCTGTTACAGGCATTACAGATGTACGCTTAAATGACGGCACCTCCTGTTATCTGGTTCAGGCCCGGGGTCATGCAGATAACAGATACAAATATGATTACATAAAAGCTTACCAGGTTACACCTGCCGGAATGTTGGCTACAGAAGTCAAGCTGTTTATAGCCGGTACAAAAGAAACGGGATCTATCGGCTGCAGCATTGATATGGCATCTGTTGCGGCTTTAGGCGCCTCTGGCGACCAATACCCCCTGATCCATTTTTCCCCCGATAAAAGCCAGTTATACATACCTGTAGTGACAAAGGATGGCGCTGTAAAAAAAGGAGCGTATTTAACTTATTCCTTTAATGGTTCAGCGTTTATATACCAGTAGTTTGTTACTATACAGATAAAATAAATACAATTACAAGCACAATATTATAATCCACTAAAAATTCAAAAAATGAGTTGGTATTGGCAGGCAATCAGGAATATGTTTCAATTTAATGGCCGGGCTGGCAGAACGGAATATTGGTTTTTTACATTGTTCAATGCTTTCTTTGTCACCGGAGCAATCATCCTGGATATACTCTTAAAAACAGATTTTACCATCGAAGGGCATAGCCTTAATATGGGTTGGATAAGCACTATTTATTCCCTGCTGGTATTGATTCCATCGCTGTCCCTTACTGTAAGACGTTTGCACGATAGTAATAAAAACGGATGGTACTTTCTGATACCCATCTTAGCTATGGTTATTTTCTATCTGTGTCTCCTCGTTGCCATAAAGAATACCCGCTGGCACGGTGTCAGCGCCTTCTTTAACTGGTTTACTGCCGGAATCGTCCTATTATTCATAGGCATGATCAGCTTTACCCTGTTTCTCCTGATAAAAGGCACAAACGGCCCCAACAGGTATGGCGAAATACCAGCTCTGCGCAACGACAGGATCACGAAAAAAAGCCGGGAAATCCTTTTATTGCTATTGATCATTGTCTCTTTTGCCGCCAACGCTGCATCCAATATTTGGGTGTCAATGGCAAAGCAGGCAGACAAGAACGGCGGCTATAGTCAGCTGCATAAGATGCAGGAAACTTTTATTTCGGTCAGCCAGGCATTGGGTCACCTGCTTGTTTTTACGCTAATGGGACTGCCTTTTCTATTGACAAATAAAAAAATGCGCATCGCAGCATTTATCCTAACCGGTGGTATCACTTTAATGCATCTGTACTATACGTATGGTTTATATACAAAAGCATTATTCGGAGAATAATTTACAACAAATATCCGTTTACAATGAAAGAGCTACTCGCTGCATTGGAATTGCATTTTAAAAAAAACCGGCCTGAATTATGGGTCTCTCTTTCCGCCGGGTTAATGAATGATGCTATAGCAGCATTGCAGCAGGATCATAAAGTACTGTTGCCACAATCGGTGAAGAGGCTATACCGGTGGCACAATGGCCAGCACAACCAGGATGGCGCATCTTTTGTAAACGGCTACTTCTTCTTACCTCTTGAGAGAATGCTGGAATTGGTCTCTGCATTGCCAGACGGCTATTACCCGCTTT
>DASVMC010000846.1:0-3812 GCA_036384555.1 Niabella sp.
TATTTATCCGGTATTCAAAAAACAAGAAAATATGCAAAGCGAAAAAAATGATACCGCAGGCAGGGAGCTGCGTATTTCCCGGTTGCTGGATGCGCCGGTTGACCTGGTTTGGGAAGTATGGACAGATCCCGGACATATTAAAAACTGGTGGGGTCCGGACGGTTTTACCAGTATAATTACCAAAATGGAGATCCGGCCCGGAGGCGAATGGGAACTGACGCTGCATGGACCTGATGGAACCGATTATAAAAATAAAAGTGTGTTCAGGGAGATCGTAAAGTATCAGAAAATCGTCTATGAGCATCTGTCAGTTCCGAGATTTCTGGCTACCGTCACTTTTGAAAGCCGGGGCGACAAAACCTTTATTGAATGGCATATGCTGTTTGAAACAAAAGAAGCCTTTATTCAGACCGTAAAAACGTTTAAAGCGGATGAGGGCCTGAAACAAAATATAGCAAAGCTGAACCATTATTTGCTGCAAAAAATTGCATCCAGATGAAAACGATAAAATTATTTTTAACCATGCTTGCTTTGATCCTGGCGGCCTGCAACGGCCTATTTAGGAGAAGCGATGTTCCTGGATAGTGATAAAAGGGTACAGCCGGCAGCGACCGGAGTGATTGAAGATTTCCTTAATAAAAAATAAATACTATGCAACACGGACCGATTGTTCTGGAAAGAACTTACAATGCACCTGTACAGGACGTATGGGAAGCGCTGATCAATGCAGACGCCCTGCGTCAATGGTTTTTTAATGTTTCTGTTTTTGAGGCAAAGACCGGTTTTGAATTTGAGTTCGAGGGAAAAGGTAAAGAAGGAGAAACCTATCTGCATAAATGTGTAGTTACAGCAGTGGAGCCTTTCAGAAAGCTGGCTTACAGCTGGCGGTATGAAGGGTTTGAAGGCAATTCCCTGGTTACCTATGAACTACAGGCTGATGGCAACAAAACCCACATCAGATTAACCCACTCCGGTTTGGAAACATTCCCTGCGGTGAAAGCTTTTGTAAGAGAAAATTTTGCAGAAGGCTGGACAGCGCTGATCGGTACCTCATTAAAGGAGTATGTTGAAAAAGCACCGGCCGAGATATAATAGGCAGGTCTGCCGGCAGCATGTATTTTAACAGAATGCCTGTGCAGGATGAGCCGGATTTTTGCCAGGAACAACAGATCCTGCGTTATGCGATCTGTTGTTCCTCTTTGGCGGACTTGTTGTCAATATGATAACCGAACAGAAAGCGTTCTTTAATAATGGCCGCTACTTCCGGAGGTACAAGATCTTCCCATGCGCTGTTCCCTTCTTTGATCATCATCAGCACGTTGTCTGTTTGTATTTGCAGATGACGTTCATTATAATGCGTAATATCTTCAATCTTATCGTTGGCAATAAGATAGCGGTACAGGTCTATAAGGTGAGGAGGTGGTGAAAAGCGCAGACAGTTTAAGATGACCCCGTTCCGGAGCGTTGGGTAAATGAACAGCTTTACGTTCCGGCTGAACAGAGTGGCAAAAGATTCCAGGATACCGCCCGGCAGGTCTTTATAATGTTCTTCGGCAAAGATGTATTCCAGGTTCGGATAGCCCAATACCATGCCCATCTTTAGTTTTGTGATTTTTGAAAGATAAGCCACCAGTTTATAATATTCATGGAAATTGGATATCATTACGGTCTGTCCCAATGAACAAAGAATATCTACCCGGTCCAGGAAATCTTTTTCATCTATATCTTCTTTTTCGGTGGCGTTCCGTTCTTTTAAGGCCTGTAAGGTCAGCTCTGCAATTACCAGCACGTTTTCTTTATCCAGACCGGGCTCTTCCATAAATTGTTTTACCCCGTTTTTGAGCATGTCCATATGCACATTTACCAGTGGACGGAACCGGCCACGGATAACAACGATATTTTTTTTATAAAGGGCATCCATAGGAGGCAGGTTTTTACCTTCCGGGCCGAATACGGCTACGTCCGAAAAACCGAATTTTACCAGGAGCAGACTCATTAAACGGTTATCAACGTGAACAAACCCTGGTCCCTCAAACCGGATCATGTCGATCTGTATCCTGTCTGTAGACAGATCATCTATTAATGAACGGATAAAAACAGAAGGATCGGAATGATAGTTAAAGCAGGCGTACATCAGGTTAACTCCCAGCACGCCCACTGCCTGCTGCTGCAGTGTGTTTTCATTGTCCAGTAATTTTACGTGGAGGATCACGTCGTTGTACAGCCCGTTAGGCTCTAACTGAAAGCGTACTCCCATCCAGCCATGTGCATCATTTGATTTCTGATAATTCAGGGCTGCAATGGTATCAGAGAAGGCAAAAAACTTGGAAGTAGCTCCCCGTTTATCTGCCAGCCGCTCAATCAGCAATCCGTATTCGTGCTCCAGCATGGAAAGCAGGCGCATCTCGCTGACATATCTTTTATCGGAAGAAACGCCGTAAATAGCGTCTGAATAAAACATATCATATGCCGACATTGTTTTTGCGATAGTGCCTGATGCACCACCGGCTTTAAAAAAATTCCCTGCTACATCCTGCCCTGCGCCTATTTCAGCAAAGGAGCCGTAGATGTCTTTATCAAGATTGATGAAAAGCGCTTTTTGTTTGGTAGCTAAAGTACTGTCATGCGCAATATTCATAGTATAAATTAAATAAAAGGTATACAGATGTGTAAAAGTAATGAGTTTTATCAAGACTGTGGCAGAAGAACAGGAAACATAAGAAGGCTTGTGCGTTTTCAACAGTTACAGGTCAATCTAAAACCGGTGCTGCTTATTATCAGTGCATTAATAGAAGCAGTCCTTTTAACTGCCGGAAGGCATGCCTGCCCTGTGCTAAAGGATACTATCTGTTATTCTGATCAGCCTCTTCCCGGAACGGGCCTTTACTTACTTCTTTGCCAGCTTTGTATACTGCTATAATGTTACGGGTATTATGAATGTCTGCTGCCGGATTACCGCTTACAATTAAAAGGTCCGCTTTTTTGCCCGGGGTAACGGTGCCAAACCGGGTACCAATCTTTAATGCATGGGCTGCGTTTTTTGTGGCAGCAGTAATGGCTTGCAGCGGTGTTAAACCTGCCTGTACCATTAAGGCCAGCTCCATATGCTCCGCAAATCCCTGCACCCGTATGGGCTGGGCACCGCTGTCTGTACCCATTGCAATAAGGACTCCGGCATCCTGTAGCTTTTTTAAATTCTTAAGCGCTGTTTCAAATCCGTGCTGGTTGCGTGCTAATAAAGGATCACTTTTAGCGGCGTTCCGGTAGCCGGCTGATGTGATCATTTCATATACACCGGGCTCCAGGGCTGATCTAAAGAACGGATCATTGAGCCACTCCGGTGTGCCGGCATACGCAAAAGAGAACCGGTCTAAAGATAGAGTGGGAATATAAATTACTTTTTTTCGCTTCATTTGTCTTACCAGCTCATCATCAACCACACTATCGCGGATACTGTGTGCCAGCAGGTCGATCCCGTCGGCAACCAGCCTGCGTGCGTCAGCGAGGTAATATACGTGTGCGGCCACTTTCAGCTGATGCTTGTGTGCTTCCTGAATAATTGCCCGGTAAACTGAGGTATCCATTTTCCGGCTGTGCCCTGCAAAATCGTCTACCCAGATCTTTACAACCGCGGGTCGCAGGCGGGATAAGCTGTCCATTTGAGCCGGTACCTGGTCGGCATGCTCCGGTTGATAAAGATTGCCGGTGTTAAAACCGGGAGGTCCAAAACCATATCCGGCTGAAAAGAGCCGGGCTCCGGGCAGCAGGTTATTGACAGAAGAGTCCCGCAGGCCGCTTTGAAAAAGCATCGG
>DASVMC010000847.1:0-1540 GCA_036384555.1 Niabella sp.
GCCTGCCGGTAATAGGAATTTTAATCTGTTCAAACTGTTATTTCTTCATTGTATGAAATTTTTTATAAGCATTCTGACCACCGCATTGATAGCCTGCATCTGCGGCGCCTACTTTCCCTGGTGGACCATTGCAGTAGCTGGTTTTGTGATAGCCTTATTATTGCCTCAATCGCCTTTCAGCGCTTTTTTCTCTGGTTTCATTGCCATTTTTTTGCTTTGGACCATTATAGCCGCGCTGATCAATACGGCTAACGGAGGCATCCTTGCCGGCAGGATCGGCCTGCTGTTAGGAATAGGGAAGAGCCCGGTGTTGCTCGTCATCATTACTGGTCTTGTCGGAGGAATCGTCGCTGGTTTTGCAGCATTAAGCGCTTCTCTGCTGCGAAGACCGGTTAAAAGATAAGCTCCGGCCTACATTTCCTGTATCTGGAATGTAATGGGCTGTTTCCGGTACGTTTTTACCGGCTGTCCGTTAACGGTAGCCGGTTGCCATTTACCGGAATTCCTGATCACTCTTATAGCCTCGTTGCCCATACCAAATCCGGGATCTTTTACCACGCTGATGTTAGATACATTTCCGCTTTCATCGACTACAAACTGGACCACTGTTTGATAATTGCCCGGACCTGCTCCGTTATCAACGGGCACCTCTCCGCGCAGGTTTTCCTGTAAATAATGCGCCCAGTTCCCTGCATAGGAAGCCTCTTTATCTGCCTTTTGGTGCGTTTCCAATATTCCATTCTTATCTTTTGACTGGCAGCTGATCGTGAACAGTGCCCCAGCAACTATGAACAAGGGCAGGGCCATCCATCTCCTCAGGTGGCCGGTTGAGCCCGGATTTGTTGTCAGCATGGTAATCCTTCTTTTCAGCTCGTTACCGAAAAAAGGATTTACAAGTGCACGGCGCTTTAATAACAGGGCTTCTGTTATAAGGAGCTCCGCATAGGCAAGCGCTCCGGTATTCCGGCAGGCGAAGGCATCGGCGGAGAACTCATGCACGGCTTTCAATTCTTTTTTGATCAGCCAGAAAAACGGGTTGATCCACATAATTGCCGTTAACAATTCAGCAAAGAGCATATCCAGACTGTGTAATTGCTGCATATGACACATTTCATGTTGCAGGATCTTTCTTCCGCGTTCTGTTTGATCATCAATAGCCGGGCTCCAGAAAAGCCAGTTAAAAAAAGAGTAGGGCGCAGCAGGATCGTCTGTTGCGATTACTGTAACGCCTTGTCGGTGCTGTGCACTATTTTGAAAACGCCGTTTGAAAAGAAGGAAAAGCGCTATCATTATTTTTATTATAAAAAACAGGGCAATGCCTGTATATACTATGAACAATAATTGTTCCCGGCCGGGCAGCTCTTTCCCCGATGTAGTTATAGTTATTTCCGGCAACAGCAATTCATTATACCGTACAAGCGCTTTTATCCCTGCGCCTGTCTCTTTGGTCAGGGAAATATAGTAGGGAATTTTGATAAGGGGAACGGCCAGGCTGACTATAAAACTGCCTAACAGAAAGGCTCGGTTAAAACCATGGAAC
>DASVMC010000848.1:0-2155 GCA_036384555.1 Niabella sp.
CCGGAACCTGTTGCCAGGCCCATGTGTGCCCTGCATCAGCAGAACGGCCCACATAGCCATTGCTGCCACTGGCCCAGACTACTTCTTTGTAAACGCCTATGCCCCGGAGGTTGGAAGGTGTTCCGTCGGATATTATCTGGAGCGACTGGCCTTTTAGCCCTGTTACTGAGAATAAGATACAAGCCAGTATAACCCGTTGAAACATCTTGCTGATTTTTGGATTATAAAGATAGCTACTTTACCCTGGGAAAGCTTAAAATGACTGACGCCGGCAAATAACTCCTTTATCCGGGGATCCTTATGAAATAGCCCTCCTGTAAAAAATAAAGGGCATCCGGTGCAGGAAGCCCTTTGCATATAAAAAATATATATGGGAACCGGGTGACTAGTTCCTGTTTTTATGGTTGCTCATTTTATGTTTCCATTGTTTCATGGCTTGACCATTGATCTGCATGCCCATGCTCAGATATAAGCCTCTGTTGGTATAGGAAGGACTTTCAGCGGCATTATTGGGCTTTTGCTCAACAAACCCATGGTAATAGTTGATATCGTTGTTGATGTAAAAACCATCACATACACGGATATTAAGACCGAGGGAAGCATTGGCCCCTGCATCAATCTTTGTATTCAATGCCTTTGTTGTGTAAACGCCGGCAAACGCATCATTGTCATTTTTTGCAAAAGTTTTGCCTCCTACGAGGAACTGTACGGAGGGGCCAACCGTCAACCGGGGGCGCACCCTGTTTTCAACGGCTCCAAAAGCGAAGCTGGCAAATACCGGAATTTTGATATAATTTGCTCTTTCAATCATTTTGGTATCGTTCTGTAATTCATAAGCGCCACCCTGACTGCTGAAATAGGTGCCGAACCCGATACCGGTATTATTACTGAAATTATAAGTGGCAGCACGTCCTAATTCGTAGGAGAAATGGAATTTCCGTTTACTATCATCCGGCCGGTTACCCACCATCCACGAATGTCCGATAGCTACGCGGTCGCCAATATTCCAGCCTGTTTGCGCGTTTACCAGCTGCATGCCTGCAAACAGGAACAATGCAGAGAAGATTAAATGTTTCATATGTCTGTTTTTATTGAATTTAGCCACACGGAATTTGCATGAAAAAAGCTCATTACTCCAGATAAATACCGGTAACTACCGGGATGTCCGAAAATTTTTATGGTCATTTCATGTGTTTCTATTTTAGATCCGGGTGCCCCGTCTGTTCCGGGAACGTCCTATTAAAAGAGCTATTGCCACTTCTTCACTGGTAAAAAACCGGTAAAACCATGCCAGAGCTTTCATTTATAACCCCGAATGGTCAAAATTGTTAACCGGCGCCTGATAAAGTTCTTTTTCTTTGTGTTTTTGCGTACTGGGGATAGTTTGCTAATTTTGCAACCTTATTTTATTGAATTTTAATGAATATGATTACAATAACATTTCCGGACGGAGCTAAACGCGCGTATGAAAGCGGTGTAACTGCCCTGGACATAGCAAAATCGATTTCTGAAGGATTGGCAAGAAAGGTAATTGCAGCGACGATTGATGGGGAGATCTGGGATGCCACGAGGCCTATTTCCAAAGACAGTGATGTGGTATTGCTTACCTGGAATGATGCAGATGGTAAAAAAGCATTCTGGCATTCTACTGCGCACCTGATGGCTGAAGCGGTGGAAGCTACCTTCCCCGGTGTGAAATTTTGGGTAGGGCCACCCCTGGAAACAGGTGGATTTTATTATGATATGGACCTGGGAGATCGCAAACTTTCTGAAGAAGATTTAGGCACGCTGGAAAAGAAGATGAATGAGCTGGCAAAGCAGAATAACCCTTACACCCGTAAAGAGGTCTCAAAAGCCGAAGCTGTTCAGTATTTTACTGAAAAGGGAGATGAATACAAGCTGGACCTGCTTCAGAATCTGGAAGACGGTAATATTACGTTCTATACCCAGGGAAACTTTACGGATCTGTGCCGTGGGCCTCATATTCCCGGCACCGGCATCATCAAAGCCATTAAACTAACAAATGTTGCCGGCGCTTACTGGAAGGGAGATGAAAAAAATAAAATGCTTACCCGTGTATATGGTATCAGTTTCCCCAGTCAGAAAGAACTGGATGAATACCTGCACATGCTGGAGGAAGCAAAGAAACGCGATC
>DASVMC010000849.1:0-2030 GCA_036384555.1 Niabella sp.
TGGGCTGCTGTTGTACAACCAGGCCGTATCATTTTTGAGGTAGACGGTGTTAGTGAAGAAGTGGCACGTCAGGCACTGGCGCTGGCATCAGGTAAGCTGCCAATTAAGACTAAGTTCACCATGCGGAGGGATTTAGTTACGAATTAAAAAGAATAATTAGCCAATTAGCCGGTTTGCTAATGTGCTAATGAAGATACGATTTAAATAAATAGATGTGAAATTGGCTCCTTGGCTCACTATCACATTAGCAAATTAAATAAAGATGTCAAAGAAAAAAGAATTTATAGACAGCATAAAAGGATTAAGCGCAGAGGATCTGAAGGCTCAGCTGGAGCAGTCCAAGCAGCGGCTTAAAAAGCTGGAGTTCGCGCACGCGATCTCTCCGCTTGAAAATCCAATGTCTATCAGGGCGCTTCGTAAAGATATCGCCAGGATTGAAACGTTTTTAAAACAAAACAGCGAAGCTGCAAAAGCTTAGTAGCAATTTAGTACAAGCCAAAAGGTAAATAAAATGTCTGAAAGAAATTTAAGAAAAACAAGAATAGGCGTGGTTACCAGCAACAAGATGACTAAGACCATTACAGTTGCGGTAGAAAGAAAAGTAAAACACCCTATTTACGGGAAGTTCCTTAAAAAAACGACCAGGTTCCATGCGCATGATGAAAAAAATGAATGCAGTATTGGAGATACCGTTAAGATTATGGAAACCCGTCCCCTGAGCAAATTAAAGCGCTGGAGACTAATTGAGGTGATTGAAAAAGTGAAGTAAGCATCAGGCGTGGGCGCTGTCAGCGGTCAGTATTTTTAGAATAGGTAAAAATTTTTATAAACAGGTATTGGGAAGTGCATAGCTTAAATCTCATTCCGATAGCTATCGGAACCCAAATCTCAAATCTCAAATAAAATGATTCAGCAAGAAAGCCGGTTGAACGTGGCTGATAACAGTGGTGCAAAAGAAGTGCTTTGTATTCGCGTACTGGGCAACAGCGGCCAGCGTTATGCAAAAATTGGCGATAAAATAGTAGTAACGGTTAAGGACGCTACACCTGCTGGTGGTATTAAAAAAGGTACGGTGGCAAAAGCTGTTATTGTGCGCACCACCAATAAATTGCGTCGTAAGGACGGTTCTTATATCCGTTTTGATGATAATGCAGTGGTATTCTTAAACGCGGCTGATGAGCCAAGAGGCACCCGTATCTTCGGGCCGGTAGCTCGTGAGCTTCGTGATAAAGGGTATATGAGAATTGTTTCATTAGCTCCTGAAGTACTGTAAGCTAAGCAATTTAAAAATAAACGCGAGCTGCATTTTGCAGTTTGCAACAAGCATAAAGAAAATAAAATGAGCAAAAGATTTAAACCTAAGTACAATATTAAAAAAGGTGATCTGGTTATTGTTATCAGCGGTGCAGCAAAGCCCCGTAAAGATGATAACGGTAAGTTTGAATACAAGCCCCGTCTGGTAAAAGAGGTTTTGGTTGAAGATGGAAAAGTGCTGGTAGAAGGTGTGAACATTAAAACCAAACATACCAAACCCTCCGCCCAGAATACAAAGGGTGGTATTGTAAAAGTAGAGGCTCCGATTCATATCAGCAATGTAATGCTGTGGGATGCGAAAGCAAAAGCGCCTTCTAAAGTGAAGCGCCAGCGCGAAGAAGGTAAAACACTGCGTATCTTCAAAAAATCAGGAGAAAAAATCTAATCTTTTGTGTTAAGCAAATAAAGTAATAGACCATGAGTACTAAAACATATATTCCCAGGCTGGCCACAAAATATAAAAATGAAGTGGTACCTGCATTGGTTAAGAAATTCTCTTATAATTCAGTAATGCAGGCTCCGAAGCTTGAAAAAATTTGCATCAATCGTGGTGTGAATGGCGCGGTAACTGATAAAAAACTGGTTGACGTAGCAGTTGATGAATTAACAACCATTACCGGCCAGAAAGCAGTAGTAACCAACTCCAAAAAAGATATCTCTAACTTCAAACTGCGTAAGAGCATGCCTATCGGAGCAAGGGTTACTTTGCGCGGAGA
>DASVMC010000850.1:0-3403 GCA_036384555.1 Niabella sp.
TATTTATAACCAAAAGTTGCATGCAAATATAATGCTACAAATAGATATATGTTAAATGCCTCCTGTTAATCCCATAACAGCCCGGAAATTAACCGGCTGATGATGAGCGCTCCTGTTAAAAGAGGGCTGTTTGCTCTTGTACAGGCTATCAGATAATCTGTACTTCTATATAGTATGCATTTTCCGGCAACAGCAGATCGCCGGTTTGCCGGCAAAAAAGCTGCTGCGATGATGCCGATCCGTCATTTTTGTTAAAAAATACCTGCGGAAAAAGATAAAGCGGCCTGATGGTGTATTGCTCCCAATATTTTTGAATCTTTGCAGCCCATGGCTGTACCGTCAATTGCAATTGTTATCCTGAACTGGAACGGAAGAAAATACCTTGAACAGTTTCTTCCTGCCGTAATGCAAACCCATTACGCCAACCTTAAAGTGGTGATAGCAGATAACGGTTCTACGGATACATCCGTAGCGTTCCTGGAACAACAGTATCCGGCAGTTACCATTATCCGGTTCACCGAAAATCATGGCTTCGCCAAAGGCTATAACCTGGCTTTAGGGCAGGTTGCAGCCGATTATTACCTGTTATTGAATTCTGACGTGCAGGTCACGGATCATTTTATAACACCGCTGGTGCATTTATTAGAAAGTGATGCATCCATTGCCGCCTGCCAGCCCAAGATCCTGTCCTTTCACCATCCCCATTATTTTGAATATGCCGGAGCCGCCGGGGGATGGATGGATCATCTTTGCTATCCCTTTGCCAAAGGGCGCGTATTTGATTTCTGTGAGACGGATGAAGGGCAATATGATGAACAGGCCCTGCTGTTCTGGGCAAGTGGAGCTGCCCTATTCATCCGCTCAGCTGTCTTTCATGAAGTAGGCGGTTTTGACTCCTACTTTTTTGCGCACCAGGAAGAAATCGATCTGTGCTGGCGCATACAGCTGGCAGGATATAAAATCAGTTCCTGTCCGCAATCCGTTGTTTACCATGTAGGCGGAGGCACATTACCAAGGGGTAATTCGCTAAAGACCTATCTGAATTTCCGCAACAATCATATTATGATGTTTAAGAATATGCGCGGCTGGAGGAGGATCTATGTCATCTGTTTCAGGGCTGTTCTTGATGGTGTTTCTGCCTTTAAAAGTCTGCTGAGTGGCGACGGGGGGTATTTTATAGCGGTAGCAAGCGCACACCTGTCCTTTATAAAATGGATGCTGACGGATCAAAGGAAAAGCGTTTTCCCTAAAAATAAAAAAGCGAACTTGCAGGGATGGCTGAAAAAGAATATTGCATGGGAACATTTTGTAAAAGGCAAGAAAAAGTTCTCTGAAATTGTTACAAAAGATGTTAAGAATTAATGAATAGATTCCTTATTTTTGTGTCACAAAACAGTAAGCATGGAAAATAAGTATGATGTAGAGCATATTAAGGAGCAAGAGTACGAACAAGAGTTACATCAGGCAGAGAAAAAGGATTTCAAATTCAGTTGGGTTTCTACTTCAGGCTATCTTTTTTATCTGACTATTATCTGTCTTATTCTGTTTACATGGGGCGGATGCTACCGTCTTTACACAAAGCGGTTTGAGAAGCCCAAAGTGACCATTCAGGAAAGCACCTTATATACTCCAAAATATAAATAAAATTTCCAGCGATTTTTTTTGTCAGAATAATAAATCGCTTATATTTGCAACCCCTTAAGTAACAAAGCAGTTACAGAAAGTTCTTAACAATGCGGAAGTAGCTCATTTGGTAGAGCACGACCTTGCCAAGGTCGGGGTGGCCGGTTCGAGCCCGGTCTTCCGCTCTTATTTAAACGTTATTCGTTATAAGTTATTTGTTATTGGAATGATTTACTGATAGCTGATCACTGGTAACTGATAACTTTTTTTTATTGCCCTGGTGGTGGAATTGGTAGACACGCAGGACTTAAAATCCTGTGGGCAGCAATGTCCGTGCGGGTTCAAGTCCCGCCTGGGGCACTGATGATCAATCAGACAGAAAGGTTCGCGCAAGCGGGCCTTTTTTGTTTTTGCAAATTTTCAAACAAACTTTTAATCAGAAGAGTGTGGATGAATTTATACAGCTAAGTTTAATCCTTTTTATTGTTTTGAAAATCGGTATCAGTTTTATCTTTACCAGATTAATTTACCTAAGGCTATCAAGCCTGGCTTGATGCCTCTTATGATAGCTTTGTGTGTGCTCATTTTTACCTTAAGGCGAAACCTGCAGATCTTTTAGATGACGCAAACTGCCGCTAATCTGAAACCTTTGGGGTTAGCTATTCTGTAGAAATTGTAGCTTAAATAACGCTTGATTGTCTTTTGTTTATTGCTATTCAGCGCTTTAGGCATAGATATTGCGTAGATAAATTTAAAGCTAAGGTTATGAACGTGAAACGTCTTTTTGGAACGGTACTTACAGTATTAGGTATCATTGGTTTAATATACACAGGGTACTAGTTAATTAATAAAAGTACCGATTACACATCACTAATTGTCATAGGTGTTATTGGATTAATCTTTTTTTTCTCTGGTACAGGGCTGGTGAAAAATACAAAAGATGAAGCGTAAAAAATGATACTTAAGGGAAATGTCTACAAGATAGATTCGCCATTATTTAACGTTTTTTACAAAACCGATTAAATCCCCTATAATAAAATGTGCGAACCGGGACTATGATTGACAAAATCAAATATAAATTTTGCTCCTGACCTCGGTTTTTTGGTGAGGGAGCATCAGGTGAAATACTCAAGACTTAATCAGACAGCAAGGTTCGCAATAGCGAGCCTTTTTGTTTTAGATTAACTCACTCAGCTTCCGGCGTTACGTTTGCAAAAGCAATTAAGAAAGATCTTTAAACAAACTACCAGCCTGATCATCGCGCTGGCGATCATTCGTAGAAGCTTTCATTTCATTCATGTATTCTTCCAGCACCACCTCTTTACCTAATCCCAATTTTTGCTTAATGCGGTATTTGCCCATACGTACACTCTTTGGTTCTATATGCAGCAGCGCGGCAATCTGTTTACCGCTTAATTTCATGTAGATATAAGCGCAGTATTTCAAATCAAGCGAAGTCAGCTTCCCATCAGCTTTCTGCTGCAGGCGATCAAAAAATTGAGGATGAACATCTTTGAAGGCTGATTTTATCTTTTCAAAATCTTCGTCTAACAGGGCTTCTTCGTGCACTATCCTATCCAGCTGCTTTACTACAGCCTCGCTTCCTGGATGAATTGAAAGCTTTTCCTTCAATTTATAAAGCAATTCATTCTTATGTTCTACCTGCAATGTACCGGCCAATAGCTCTTTCTGCAATTGTTCCTGCTGTGCTTTAAGCAGTTGTTGCTCGGCATATAACCGGGCAGCTTCTTCTGCTCTAAGCTGAGATTGCAATTCCGCT
>DASVMC010000851.1:0-2262 GCA_036384555.1 Niabella sp.
TTTGGGCTGTTTTTTTCGCAACATCTTTTCAACGATCAGCCGCGCATAATGTTTGGATGCCGTAAAATCCGGCTCTGCTGCATAGTCCATTAACGAAAATCCCACCGCAGGAATGCTTTCAATTGCGGCTTCCATTGCAGCGGACATGGTCCCTGAATAAATTACATTAATACTATGATTGGAGCCATGATTGATCCCGCTGATACAGATGTCCGGCTTGCGGTGCAGGATCTTATCAACAGCCAGTTTTACACAATCTACCGGTGTTCCGGAACAGGAGTAGGCTTTGATGCCATCAAACAGATCTACTTCAAACAGGCGTAAGGGATGGCCAATCGTAATTGCGTGCCCCATGCCGGATTGAGGCTTATCCGGCGCTACCACCACAATTTTACCTAGCCCGCGTACTGCATCCACCAGGCTGCGGATACCCAGCGAGGCAACACCATCATCATTGGTTATTAAAATGATCGGTTCTTCTTTTTGAGTTGCTCTTTTCTTTGTTGCCATAGAGTGCAAAAATAGCTGATTCCGGTTTACCATATTTAAGCCAGCGCAGGCACGTAAATCTGTAAAATATATGGCCACGAATAAATGATCTGCTGTTATTTAATTTCAAAATGCGTACAAACAGGGGCTTTAGCGCTTATTCTTGTTCCGGCTACCGGATTTGACCTTGTAAATAAATGTTATTAATAGCCCGTCACCGTTAAAAATAAATTTATGTGTCCGTCTCTGCATTGCAGGCAGCGATCCCGCAGCGGCCTGTAAGTTTGGGATGGACCATAATCAGTCTATCTCGGCTTATTGAAAGAACTAAATTTACCCAGTAAAAGCACAAGATTTACCCACATAATGATAAAAATTTACCCACAGAAGGATAAAAATTTAATTATAATGCGGTATCTTGTATAAAATTTAACAGGAATGTATCAACGTTATCTGGCAGGGCCGGTAAAGGAGGCATTAGCAGACACGCCTGTCATTCTGATCAATGGAGCCCGTCAGACGGGTAAGAGCACTTTTTGTCGCCAGTTGATTGAGGATGGTGTATTCAGAGGGCCGTTGATAACACTGGATGACCCTACTGCGTTGCAGGCCGCTCAAACGGATCCCGCGGGTTTTCTGCTGGATCTGGGAGAGCAGGTAATCATTGATGAGATACAGCGTGCACCGGAACTTTTTTTGTCCATTAAAAAGCTGGTTGATGAGAACCGGAAAGGGCGAAGTTATATCCTTACCGGTTCTGCGGATGTGATGACACTGCCTAAGGTGGCCGATTCATTAGCGGGGCGCATTGAAATGCACCAGCTGTGGCCCTTATCACAAAGTGAACTGCATAAAAAGACGTCTGCGTTTTTGAAGATCTTAACAGAAGTGGACGGCCGTTATCAGAACAGGAAAACAAATTGGGCACATACCGTTCAGGCTATTAAAACGGGAGGTTACCCTGAAGCTGTTCTGCGGACAACTGAAATCCGACGGGACCGGTGGTTTGAAGCGTACCTCACTGCTATTTTGCAAAAAGATATACGCGAACTTTCCAATATTGAGGGACTAACGCAAATCCCAAATGTGCTGCACCTGCTTGCCACACGGGCCGGAAGCACGATTAATTTTTCTGATATTGCGCGACTGGCAGGTATTAAGAACACTACTTTCCAGCGGTATATGGCTTTGTTGGAGCATGTATTCCTGCTGGTAAAGCTTCCTGCCTGGACACCCAATGCCGAAGGACAATTTGTGAAATCTCCTAAAGTGTTACTAAACGACACCGGGTTACTCTGTTACCTGATGGGAGAAAGTACAGAAAGCCTGCTCCAGAACAGGACGACTGCAGGGTTGTTTTTTGAAAATTTTGTTACCCTGGAACTGTTGAAACAGTTAAGTTGGAGCAATATTCCGCTAAAGGCGTATCATTTTAGTATGCATAGTGGAGCAGAGGTAGACCTTGTGCTGGAAGACCGGAAAAAGCAATTGTATGGCATTGAAATAAAATCCAGGGCATCTGTAACAGCCGCAGACTTTAAGGGGTTGAAGCGGTTGGCAGAATTTGCCGGTAAAAAATTTCAGAAAGGCATTGTGTTGTATACCGGCGATCAGGTTACAGGCTTCGGGGAACGATTACAGGCTGTGCCAGCAGGGAATTTATTAGATCTGTAGAAAAAAAATTTGGTTGTTCCGGTTATTGTCTGTTAACTTTGTATCTCAAAGTACTTTTTGTATGAATGATCCGAAAGAGGACCTGCAACATATACGCCA
>DASVMC010000852.1:0-8560 GCA_036384555.1 Niabella sp.
AGCCGGAGAATCACAAATTTGCCGGAGCTTCATGAGCCCCTGCAAAATGGTCATCTGCGAACGGCCGATTCCCTGTGTTTCAATATTACCCAGTATCTTATCGCGGTAATCATTGCGGTAAGCGTCATAAATAGAACGTTGGGCGCTTTCCATCTCGCACCATAGGATCATTTCCAGCTTTTCCGGAAGGTCTTTTGCTACCTGCTCTTTTGTCCTTCTTAAAATAAACGGATATAACAGCTTCCGTAAATGTTCCTTTCTGTCTGCCTCTCCTAATTTATCGATCGGAATGGCAAATTCCTGACGGAAAAATTCAATGCTGCCCAACATGCCCGGATTCAAAAAATTCATTTGCGCGTAAATGTCAAACGTATTATTCTGCAATGGTGTACCACTCATGCAAATACGGTGTTTGGCATTGATCAGATAAGCCGCCTTCGTAACCTTACTTGCAGGATTTTTAATCGCCTGGCTTTCGTCCAGCACTGCATAGTCAAACTGTATCCCTACAAACAGCTTTATATCGCTTCTTAAAGTACCATAGGTGGTAATGGTTACATCCTGCCGCAAAATATCATCTGCATTCCGGGTCCGGGAAGGACCATGATGAATCCGGTAGGTAAGGGAAGGGGTGAATTTTTTTATTTCATTTTCCCAGTTATAGATCAATGTGGTAGGACAAATGACCAGGATCCTTGCATCCGGATTTTCTGATTTATAATGTTCCAGATATGAAAGTGCCTGTACCGTTTTTCCCAAACCCATATCATCTGCCAGAATACCCCCCCAATTTACATTCCTAAGGTAATTGATCCATTGAAAACCGGCCATCTGGTACGGGCGAAGCACCGGCTGCAAGTGTACCGGCGGCTCTATTTCATGAATTTTTTCAAAGTCCCTGAGCCGGTTGTACTTTTCTTCCAGCTCAAAAACCAGCTCTTCCTCATTCTTTAATTCAAACAATTCATCCACTACGCTTTTGTGGTATTTGGAAAGCTTCAGGTTCTGATTGGCGCCTTCACCCACGCGGAACAGCAAGGCATATTTTTTCAGCCATTCTTCCGGCAGCACGCCCAGCGTTCCGTCGTTCAGCTGTACATACATTTGTTTATTGGCTAATGCCCTTTTTACATCAGCAATGGATACCTGCTGATCGCCAAAGACGATGTCTACCTTTGCATCAAACCAATCCGTGTTACTTGAAATAAAGATCTTGGTTTGTGGCTTTGCCGTATTGAAACGGAAATTGCGCAATGCGTCATAGCCAAACACAGGTACCTGCATTTCCTTCATTGCGTCTACAAATAAAAAGAACCAGTTGTCTTTGAGTATCTCTGATCCTTTTAATGCCAGTGTTCCGTTTTCCTCATTCATGATTAAATTGGAATGAAGATTCCTCAGGCGATCAACAAATGCTTTTTCCTTTTCTTTATTGCGGTGTATGGCCAGGATCTTATCTCCTTCCGGCACCAGGAACACTTCTTTTCCCAGCAGGTCTGTTTCATAGCCTTTATACGAAAACTGGGGTTTAAAGACCAGATATTCCCCTTTTTCAATCAGCAGCAGTTTTGCATCCGGAACAATATTTTTCATTATATGCAGCATGGAGGCATCAAAATCAACCTTATATTCTTTTGCCAGTGGCAGAATAAACTCATGCAACGTCTGCGCCCATTCTGCTGCCGGAATGATCATTTTACCATTTGGTAAGAATTTTTCAATAAGACCGATGCTCTCTGAATTGGCAAATAAAAAAAGCTGATGATTATATAAGAACAATAAAGGGCAGGGGCTTTCATTCTGTTCCACACCATGCACCATTCCTCTTAAACGGACCAGGCAGTCACAGCTGAAGTTTTCTGAACCTTCCCGGTCAACATAAAATTCGGTCACGGCTGGTTCAGTAAAGATATCAACCTGCTCAATATTTGCAGTAACAAACTCCTTTCCTTTGGGAACAATAAAAGCCAGCGCGTCATCACCCGCATCAGCGAGTAACTTACGCAAGCGGGGCAGTACGTATTCATTGATCAGCTGCCGGGTTTCATTACTTGCCTCAACGGAAGGTAATTCTTCGTCCCAGGCAGCATTAAAAGGCGTATTCCGGGATACGTATTTGTTTATTTCAACATCCTGCAGCTTTCTTACCGAATTCAGCAGGTTAATGTCTTCTTCATTATAATCACTGGTATCAATAAAATGCGTAATATCCAGTGCAGTTACTTTACCGTTAAATCCATTGCCGGCTTCATTGATCTCTCCGGCAACCAGGTGCACCTCAAAATAAGGATAGAGGGCTTTGTTAAAATCGAATACAATGGCCAGTTTTCTTGCCAGCGGTTCTTCTTCAGCAATTGCCGTTTCTTTTTCAAGCACCTGCAGGGGCTGTTTGGCTACCGCAGCAGGCCGGCTGGCTACAGGCAGGGTATGGATCCGCTTGATCTTTGGATCAAGCACCCTGAGAAACGGTTTCCCGTCCTTAAATACAAATTCAAATTTCCCTTTCAGATCGTCATTTAAAGAATACCCATAGGCTTCCAGCAGCTTGTTTTTTTCCACGTCACGGTTCCGGATGGTATCAAAATAATCTGACCCGTATTGTTTGATCAGCTGCAGAAAGACAATCACTTTAGGCAGGCAAAGGGGGTGATCAGTATCCTCATAATCGCAGCTGGTATCAAAATTGCGCTCCTCATTCTTTTTGATCGCCACTTTATAGTCCGTTCCATTAATGGGAACGACAGCCTTTACGGTTTCATCCTGTGCTGATACAATTTTTGCCTTTTTCTTCTGTAGAAATTTTTCCGCTTCGTTAAAGGTTTCGGGCGCACAAAGCAGCCGGATAGAGCGTACATCCAGATTGCGGATCTTTACAACCGTATGCCGCTGGTCATAATATACTTCTTCATCTTCCAGCTGGCCTTTGTCAATTAATTCCTGTAGCTGAAACAGGGAAGCTACTTCATGTTTGCAGACTTCGCCCAGGTTATAAGGGCAGTTGCATTTTAAAGAAAGATTTTTGGGATCATTGAACTTTTGAACTTGTACTTTATAAAAAGTGCTGTAGGTGTCGTCTTTTACCCGGAAAAAAACACTGCCGGATAGTTTATCATACTCAATCAGCTCTACAAAGCCCAGTGCAAACGTTTTTTTTCCCCTGCGAATGACCTCATCGGTTCCAAAAGTGTAAACGTGCTTTAATAAATGTGGTAATGCCAAACTATTATAAATTATGCTTAGTTAAAAATCGGCTTGCCCTTTCTGCGCAAAAAGTGGATCCTGGCTAAAACAATATTGTTTTACACTTGACAATTTCATTTTACAATTATTCAATTCAGAAACCCGTTTACCCCGTCTGGCTACAAAAAGGACAATCGGCAAAAATAAAAGAATTTGATCCGCTTTTCCTATTATTTGATGAACATTTTAGGAAAATTTATGAGGCAGCTCCAACAAAAAAATTTTTTACCTTTGTAAATTTTTTCCGTTCACAAGACGTCCTTCCGTATATAAAGGCAGCACATCTGCACAATCTTCCTGTAAACAAAAGGCAATATCATCAATATAACCAAAGCGATCTACCAGGCGATGGTAGTGCGTAAAGTTTTTTGCAAAGTTTAATAAGTCTGCTTTATTGTGCTTGTAGGTGTCCTCTGCCATAAAAGAGCTGTCGCAGTGTATAGAGAAATGTTCTTTTATCCGGCTGATGACTGCCCCTGCAAATAAAGTGTCTTCCAGGTTAAATTTATCCTTCCATCCGGCACAGGCCAGCACCACGTTTTTGTTTTGCTGCAATAAATAGCTGCAAACCGATGAAAGATTGGGAAAAGAACCCGTAATAATATTACCAGCGCCCTGATCCAGGGCCATCTGTAACAGCCGGGTGCCGTTAGTGGTTGTTAAAACCAGTATTTTATTTTCAATAAACGTCCTTTTATACTCCAGCGGAGAGTTGCCATGGCTGAGGCCTTCTGCCAGTTTCCCATCGCGTTCACCGGCTGCCAGGCCTCCGGTTTCCTTACTTATTTCAATTGCCTTTGCAACCGCATCAACGGGTATTACATACCGGGCCCCATTATACAGGGCTGATGCAACTGTAGACGTAGCTCTGAAAACATCAATAATTACAACGACTGCGTTCTGCAAATCATAAAGATGTAGTAACGCCGGGGACAAAGAGGTAAAAAGAGTAGGTTTCTGACTCATTCTGTTATACAACTAAACCAAATTTATGCAAACGGCAGTTTAACCACTTTTGCTTTTACTAATTTATCACGTACTTTAATAAATACGGGTGTATCAAATGCCGCAAAAGGAGTTTTTACGTAGCCCAGGCCAATCGCTTTTCCCAGTGAAGGAGATTGGGTACCGGAAGTCACATTACCGATAACAGTACCCGCTTCATCACAAATCTCATATCCGTTACGCGGAATGCCTTTATCTACCAGCTCAAAGCCTACCAGCTTCCGTTCCACACCCTTCTCTTTCTGTTTTTTCAACAGCTCACTGGCGGTAAATGTTTTTGTAAGCTTTGTGATCCATCCCAGACCGGCTTCCAATGGGGTCGTTGTATCACTCAGGTCGTTCCCGTATAAGCAGTAGCCCATTTCCAGACGCAGGGTATCCCTTGCGGCAAGGCCGATAGGTTTCATTCCCTTTGGCGTCCCTTCTTTAAAAATAGCATCCCATATTTTATCGGCCGCCCCTTCTTTATCCTCAAAGTAGATTTCCACACCGCCCGCTCCGGTATAGCCGGTGGCGCTGATCAGCACATTATCTACCCCCGCAAAGGTGCCTTTTTCAAAAGTGTAATATTTCAGGTTCAGGATATCCACATCCGTCAGCGGCTGCAGCAGGGTTGTTGCGTTGGGACCCTGTATCGCCAGCAATCCCGTTTTATCCGAAATATTGTGCATTTCTACGCCGTTGCTATTATGATCTGTCAGCCATTTCCAGTCCTTGTCAATATTTGCCGCATTTACAACGATCATATAAGCACCCGATTGCCCCGCAGACGGATTGTTTTCTTCAATACAATAAACGATAAGGTCATCAATAATACCGCTCTCTTCATTAGTAAAACAGCTGTATTGAGCCTGGTTCTTTTTTAATTTGGATACATCGTTCGTTGTTACCCGCTGAATCAGGTCCAGCGCCTCAGCCCCTTTTAAGATAAATTCCCCCATATGACTTACATCAAAAACGCCGGCATTCCTTCTCACCGTCTGGTGCTCTTCATTAATGCCGGTATAACTGATCGGCATATTATACCCTGCAAATTCAGCCATTTTGGCGCCCAGGGCAATATGCTTTTGTGTAAAAGGGGTCTGCTTCATATAAAAACGTATTGTTGGCAAAAGTAAGCGGATTCATGCAATCAGCAGCATTCCCTACCCGCAAAAAATAACCGGCTTAGCTGGCGGGATGTTGTATCTTTTCCGTATGAAACAATTTTTCTTTTTACTGCTTCTTTTTGCTGCCACCACCGCAGCGGCGCAGGTAAAAACAGATGCCTTTCTGGAAGACCTGATCCGGAAAAATGCCTCCCCGTTTTTAAAAACGGTTCTTGATAAAAAGGATAGCTTTCAATACCAGATCATTTATACAGAGATAAAACGGGACGGACAGCAAAAACCGTCCTTTGTTAATCATTATCTGAATGTGGACCGGAACCGGTATTTTAATCCGGCATCCACAGTAAAAATGCCCGTAGCATTTACCGCTCTTGAAAAGCTAAACGGGCTTAAAGCCATCAATGCACAAATGGCCATGCTTACCGACAGCTCCTACAGCGGGCAAAGCGCCGTAACCAGCGATACCTCTGCAGCTGACGGGCTTCCTTCTATTGAACATTATGTTAAGAAGATCTTTATTATAAGCGATAATGATGCTTACAACCGGTTATACGAGTTTGTGGGACAGCAATACTTAAATGAATCACTATGGAAAAAAGGGTATAAGGATATTCGTATTACGCGGCGCTTTGTGCCTATGAATGAAGAAGAGAACAGGCATACCAACCAGCTCCGTTTTTTTAACAACGGAAAGCTGGTATATACCCAGCCTCCTGCATACAGTACGGTGCCCTTTCATTTCCCCAAAAACAAAATCCTGGTAGGCACCGGCCACTGGGATAAAAACGACAGTCTTATTCACGAACCCATGGACTTTACAACCCATAACAACCTGCCGCTGGAGGATGGAAACCTTTTGCTCCGGTCGGTGCTGTTCCCGCAATCCGTTCCGGAGAAAAGCCGGTTCCACCTTACAAAAGAACAATACCATATGCTGTATACTTACATGTCAGAGCTACCGCATGAAAGCCATCATCCCCGCTACGATACGACCGAATTTTTTGATAGCTATACCAAGTTTTTCTTTTTCAGGGCGGGCAAAGAAAAAATTCCTGATCATATACGGGTATTTAACAAAGCGGGCTGGAGCTATGGTTATTTAACGGACTATTGTTATGTGGTGGATTTTAAAAACAATACAGAATTTATGTTGAGCGCCACTATCTATGTAAATAGTGATGGGATATTGAATGATAATAAATATGACTATGAAACAATCGGATTCCCTTTCTTTAAAGAAGTGGGTACCATTCTTTATAATTATGAGCTTAACAAAAAAAGAGCGGTTATCCCTGACCTAAGCAGGTGGAAAACAGTTTATCATTAAAACACACGAACAATTGTTTTATTAAAATAAAAAGGCCTTTTGTTGATCCCGCGCAACATTTCAGCAGCTTATCGCAACAAATCAGCCCGGTTTTTTGTCATTTGAGCAGATCCGACTTTTTATCAATTTATTTTGGTGTAATTTTGTATTGTTATGCAGTTTGATAAGATCCACAATAAAGGGCAGGCCAGGCTTTTTAAAAATGATTACCTGGAAATGCTTACCAAAACCCATCCGCTGGTTATCTGGGGTATGTATATTCCTGTAATCGCGTATATGTTGTATTACAGTAATGCCACCAACGGCTATACATGGAGCTATGTGTTTTTTTTGTTTTTTACCGGCATCTTTTCCTGGAGCTTTTTCGAGTATATTGCCCACCGTTTTATATTTCACTGGGTAAGCGATAATCCAACCGCACAGAAGATTGCTTATGTTATGCATGGTAATCACCATCATTATCCCAGAGACCGGCAACGACTGTTTATGCCACCGGTGCCCAGTATTCTTATAGCATCTGTATTGTTAGGTATTTTTTACCTGCTGATGGGCTCACGGGCATTTATGTTCTTTCCTGGTTTTATGTTGGGCTACCTGATGTATGGAACCATGCACTATGCTATACATGCCTGGAACCCACCTTTTAAATGGATGAAAGGTTTATGGCGCAATCATCACCTCCATCACTATAAAGATGAGCATAAAGGATTTGGTGTAAGCAGTACCATTTGGGACCATGTATTTGGAACCATGTTTGATCTTAAAAAAGAAAAAGAAGATAAGGAAAAGGTAAAGACTTTAATGTTTGAAAAAAAGAAATAATATTCCCTGACTATATTTCAACTTAAATAAAAAAATCTGCAGAAAAATCTGCAGATTTTTTTATTTAATTCCGGTTTGTTTTTATCTCTCTCCTCTCTTTTAAGAATTTTTGTCATCCTAACAATTATTTTTTCAGCATTTGCTTTTTTTTAACAATTTTTTTTACATTTGATTTGATAAAGTTGATTTGACTTTTGCTTTGCCGTCAACTACATTTTATTATTAACTAAACCAACAGTGCTATGTTTAAACCTAAACGATTGGGTGACAGCCATTGCTATGCCCATTTCTTTCCAAACTTGTTTTTGCCCATTGTGGTAATGCTGCTCATAAGCTTTACAGCCAGCAGCGTTTTTGCAAAAAACAACCCGTTGTATGATAAAACCATTACCGGAACCGTTGTAGATGAAACCGGTCAGCCACTTGCGGGGGTTTCCGTTTTATTAAAAGGAACAAACACCGGTGTGGTCACCAACGCGGCCGGAGTTTTTACTATTCACGTGCCTGATGCAGGCGGAACTCTTATTGTATCTCATGTAGGTTTTGTAGACCAGGAGGTCATTACCGGTGAAAGGACAGAGATTTCGGTCACACTTGTTACCAGTAAATCAGAACAGTTGACAGACGTGGTTGTGGTAGGATACGGTACTCAGAAAAGAGTAACCGTTACCGGAGCCGTTGCCCAGGTTAAGGGGGCTGAGCTGGCAAAAACGCCTACTACCAATCTCTCCAATACGCTTGCAGGCCGTTTGTCGGGTGTTACGGCAATCAACTACAGCGGTGAGCCGGGCTACGACGGTGCCGCTATTAAAATAAGGGGTACCAACTCCATTGGTAACAGTGACGCCCTGGTTGTGGTAGACGGAGTACCCAACAGGGAAGGCGGTCTTGAACGGATCAATGCAGCCGATATTGAAAGTATTTCCGTACTAAAAGATGCCGCTGCAGCTATTTACGGTTCCCGTGCAGCCAATGGCGTAATACTGGTTACCACTAAAAGAGGCAAATCCGGTAAGCCGGTTCTTTCATATACCTTCAACCAGGGTTGGGCACAGCC
>DASVMC010000853.1:0-5348 GCA_036384555.1 Niabella sp.
CCTTGCCAACACCGGTTCCAACCCGGCTGCTGTGGATCCCAGGCTATACAGCGATTCTGCGTTGGAGCACTTCCGGCTGGGGGATGATCCTTATCATTATCCTGATGTAAACTGGTATGACGCATTGGTAAAGAAAAATACGCTGATCCAGAGAAATAATGTAAACATT
The DNA here is from genome assembly GCA_036384555.1 of Niabella sp. Taxonomy (GTDB): domain Bacteria; phylum Bacteroidota; class Bacteroidia; order Chitinophagales; family Chitinophagaceae; genus Niabella. The sequence goes on from DASVMC010000853.1 coordinate 170, forward strand.
TCAGGGGGCACGCAGGATGTAAAATATTTCGTTTCATTAGGCTATCTTTTTCAGAACGGTATCTTACAAGATGTTCCGAAACAGGAAGATTTTAACAACAATTATTATTTAAAAAGATATTCGCTGCGTTCCAATATCGATGCCTCCCTTTACAAAGATTTAACGCTCAGCCTGAATTTCAGCGGAAGATTTAATGAGATCAATTCCCCGTACCTGCCGGATATTGCTTCCGGAGGTGCCTGGCCAATGTGGAGAAGGATCTCAAGCGGCCTCCTGATGCCCTGGATTTATCCGATAAAGAACGATGATGGAAGCTATGGGGGTAATTCTACCTTACAGTTCCCTACATTAAACCCCGTTGGGATTCTGGAATATGCCGGTTATAACAGAACCTACAGTAATAACCTGAACCTGAACTTAACGGCTGTGCATAAGCTGGATTTTATAACCCGCGGCCTCAGTCTTACAGGTATGCTGGCTTATTCCAGTGATTTTGGCTTTACACGGAATTTACAGCGCCCCTCCAAATACTTCCCGGAATACGAATATGTGGGAACAACTGATGAACTGACGCCGGTGTTCCCGGACCTGCTCAGATTGCCGCCTTTTACGGTAAGTACCAGCAGCAGTTTTCCTGCAAAACTTTTAAATCCGCAATTGATTCTGAATTATACCAGAAAGTTTGGTGATCATAACGTATCGGCAATGGCGGTGTATAACAGGCAAACACGTGTGGAGGAGCAGGCGCCTAATACGAATATACCAATAACAACAAATTTTAAAGGGTATTCGGCACGGTTAAATTATGACTTCAGATCAAAATATATTCTTGAGCTTACCGGTGGTTATAATGGCTCCGACAGGTTTAGCGCTGCAAAGCGTTATGGATTCTTCCCCGCAGGCGGTATCGGCTGGATTATAAGTGAAGAAAAGTTCTTTAAAGAGCATGTACAGTTTATTAACTTTTTAAAAATCAGAAGCACGCTGGGAACGCTAGGAAATGATGGTATCCGCGGTACCAGTGGCCAGTACCTGTATCAGGATGTATACTCCAGATCAACCGGGGCGTATTATTTTGGAGAAGTGCCTACCAGCTGGGCACGTATCATACCTGGCAGACTGCCCAATACAGATGTTACCTGGGAGAAAGAACGAAAGTTCGATCTAATGCTGGATCTGAAAGTGCTGAATAATAAATTAGCACTGACGCTGGATTATTTTAAAAACAAGCGATACGATATTTTAACAACACGCTCTACTGTTCCTGCCTATACAGGATTTACGCTTCCCATGGTGAATCTTGGAATGGTGGGAAACCAAGGACTGGAAGTGACGGTAGATTATAAGGATGATTTTGGTAAGTCCGGTTACTATTTTATAAAGGGTAACTTATCAATAGCCAAAAACAAGATCCTTTATATGGATGAGCCCCCCAATAGTGCCAACCCGCTGGTAATGCAAACGGGCCGTCCGATCGGCCAGCTATTCGGCTACACGGCGCTGGGATTTTATAAAGATTCAGCGGATATCGCCAGCAGCCCCAAAGATTTCCGGAATGTGCAACCGGGCGATCTGAAATATGCTGACATAAATGGCGATGGTGTGGTGGATACCAAAGATCAGGGGCCCATAGGATACCCGTTAATTCCGCAGTTAACCTATGGCATATCCTGGGGGATCAGCTATAAAGGCGTTGACATTTCTGCGCTGATCCAGGGTGCAGGAAGAAGCAGTATTATGTCCAATACAATGCTGCAGATTGGTACCGTCAATGCGGCACCTACAGCGATCCATTTAAAAAGATGGACACCTGAAACAGCAGCTACGGCAGAATTTCCACGTCTTGGCGGACCTGATTTTGATAATTCAACGTTTTGGCTGCGTCCCGCTTCGTACACCCGTTTGAAGAATGTTGAAATCGGCTATCATGTACCGCAATCATTTGTTAACAGGATCGGCCTCGGGCTAAATGATATCCGGTTGTATGCGAACGGGCAGAACCTGATCACCTGGTTTAATCTTAAAATCTATGATATAGATCCTGAATCTGATCGCGGGGACGGACAGGTAAGTGCCTATTCAAATTATCCGCAACAGAAGATCTTCAATTTTGGTTTACAACTTACGTTTAAATAGTTTATAATGAAAAATAAAGCTCAATATTTGTTGGTATTATCAGCGCTCGTTATTTTATGTGCCTGCTCAAAATTCGGGAGTAAGGATTTTTTAGATAATACAGATACAGGAGTAATCAATAAAGACGTTACATTTTCTGATAGCCTGATGACCATGGAATTCCTTAACGGCGTGTACAGGGATTTGTCTTATACATATTATGCAGATAACGGGATCTATGGCGGAGGCGTATGGGGGTTTTGGGATATAACGGATGAATCAGATATCCGGTGGAGTGGGGCCACTGCGCAGATGGCCCCCGCATTTAATACGGCAACTTTTTCCGGGGCCTCTAATTTTTCGCGCATGAAAAATCACTGGAACTATTGTTACCAGAATATATACCGCTGTAATTTATTTCTTGAAAATATAGACAAGTCCCCCATAAGTGCCGGCACCAGGAACCGGTTAAAAGGAGAAGCCCGCTTTTTAAGAGCGTATTACTATTTTCATTTATTAAGGCTGTATAGCGGAGTGCCTATTATTGGTGATAAAGTATTTAGCACTACAGATAATTTTTCTTTGCCAAGGAGCAGTTTTGAGGAAACCGTTAATTACATTGTTCAGGAATTTAATGAGGCCGGAAACCTGTTGCCTCTGACATATGCGCAGGAAGATTACGGGCGTCCTACAAAAGGCGCAGCGCTGGCGCTTAAGGCACGGGTTTTATTGATGGCTGCAAGCCCGTTGTTTAATGGAGAGAATCCGGCCACGGATGAAGAAGTTAAAAAATTAACAGGTTACGTATCCTATGACGCAAACAGGTGGAAAATAGCCGCTGATGCTGCCAAAGCAGTTATTGATCTGAACCTGTACAAACTGGTGATTGATAATGACACCAGAAAAGGGAATGGCTTTTATCTGGCAACCACCACCCGGAAAAATGACGAAATCATTTTTCAGATTATGATGGGCGCCAGCCGATGGTATGAGCAGTTTGTGTTGCCGCCTTCCCGGGGAGGAGAAAATTATTGTGCTTTATCCCAGCAACTGGTAGATGCTTTTCCTATGAGTAACGGCAAGGCGATCACAGATCCTTTGTCAGGCTATACAGAGTCCAATCCATATATAAACCGTGATCCCCGGTTCTATTATACGGTGCTTTATAACCAGGCCTTATGGTTAGACAGAACCAGTAATGCCTTACAGCCGGTAAATTTTTATACAAATGCTCCGACAGATGGGGCAAATGCACGATCCGGATATATGATGCGAAAGTTTTGTAATGAGTCTGCCGGTGGCAGCTATGGTATTGTTCCGAATATCGGGCTTATTGTATCAAGATATGCCGAAATATTGCTGGACTATGCTGAAGCGGTAAATGAAACACAGGGGGCAACAAGCGAAGTATATAAAGCGGTAGAACAGGTAAGGCAACGGGCCGGGTTAGACCCGTATCAGTTACCGGCAGATCTTACAAAAGAAGCCATGCGTGCCGCTATCTGGAATGAGCGCAGGATTGAACTGGCTTGTGAAGAAATGCACCGTTTCTTTGATATAAAGCGATGGAAAACCGCTGAAGTGGTCATGAATCAACCCATCATGGGGATGCGCTGGTCAGGGCCGCCTTCTTCCAATCCAACAAATACAAGGTTTGAAGTAGAGACCAGAACCTTTATCAATCCGCAAATGTATTATTTCCCCATCCCTTTATCAGAAATTAATATCATCACCGATCTTAAGCAAAATCCCGGTTGGTAATACCAGTGTCCTCAATTCTGTAAAATGGCTCCGCAATTAGATCGAAGGAGCCATTTTCACAAAGAACATTTTTATTGAATTTTTCCGGCAGCGCAGACCCGAATGCCGTCCAAAAATATTTTTTAAGTTTTTGGCGGCAACAAATTGTTTTTGATTTCATTTTTTCGACTATATTTGCGCTCCCGCCCGGGTGGCGAAATTGGTAGACGCACTGTCTTCAGGTGGCAGCGTTCGCAAGGACGTGCTGGTTCGAATCCAGTCCCGGGCACTTCAGAGGTCTTGTAAATTATTGATTTGCAAGACTTTTTTGTTTCCCTTTTGTAAGAAAGGTTCCGCATTCTAATACGTAGACCAGTACTTTAAAAAGGACAATGAAGGACCATATTGAGTTATGCATTGAGAACTGCTGCTGTGTTTCATTATTGTTCGCTTAAGCGAAAGCAAAACAAACCATATCTGCTTTTGAATACGGATTCTTCAATAGTATTTGATTGTCTTTAAACATAGATGAATAGCTGTATTGCTGAATCAGTAATTAATAACATCAGCGGAACTGCCCTGTCTTTTAGCCGGACTGATACAGGAGAACAGGAAAACAGAACTATGGCTAATATTTAACAGCTTCATATAACAAATTCCTGTGGGTTACGGGTTTTAATGACTACTTTACCAAATATTCTTATACACTTTAAAAGGTCTGGATGAAGCGAAACATGGTAATAGCTCCCGCAAATCAACTATGTGCATACGTAGCTCCGTTTGACCATCACAACTGTCTGCTTTGAACAGATCCGGAATACTTCCGGTCAATAGCGGTCAACAAAAAATAGATAATGAAGATTTTATCTGCGGTAACGGATCCCGTTTATACGCATAAGACGTGTTTTAACAGCTATGAAAAATTCTGGCTTGGTTTTATGAATGACAAACGGGACCTGCCGTTTATTTCTTTACTTTCCAGAATTCATATTTTCATAGTACCGGTTGCCGTATTATTATTTACCCCGCTTCTGAACGGATGGACCTGGTGGATTGTAGCGCTTATTTATTTTTATTTTTCCCAATTCTATTTTAAAGGCAGGTTCGGCCTTATGTTTCATTGCCTGTGTCACCGGAAAATGTTTAAGCCATTATACCAGCAACGATTCCATGGTTATATCAGCTGGTTCATTTGTCCGCTATTTGGTCATACGCCTGAGAGCTATTTTAGTCACCACATGGGCATGCATCATGTTGAAAATAATAATGAACATGATTCCAGTAGCACTATGTATTACCAGCGGGATAGTTTCAAAAGCTTTTT
>DASVMC010000854.1:0-6270 GCA_036384555.1 Niabella sp.
AAACAGGATCGGGCAATATGCAATTCAATACGGGGGCTTTTTGACCAATCAATATGCCTTTTATGCAGATGGTACCAGTCGTTTTGTAAATACCTCCAGTTCTACAGATACGAAATCACTGCGTTATGAAACAGGAACTTATGCAGTGAATGATAACCAACTTACAATTGCTTCGATTAAAGGCGCCAACGAAGAATGGAACAGCGATGTGGGCAACCGGAAAATTAATAACAGCTGGAATACAAAAGTGAACACCGGTAGCAGGAAATTGGAATCCTGCACCTACACGTTCAGTATCGGAGAAAACGGGAACCGTTCCGGCCTGGTCCTTCAGCACAACGGGTGCACCGAAAGAGGGTGAAGGAAGTGTATCTTATTTGAATGAAATGATCCCTGAAACTACCCGATGGGTTCTAAAAATCATCTTTTTTGACGATTGTGCTGCCGGTTATACCTGTTTATTTTTATTCCATCAAATTAAAAACAATGAAAACAATTCTTCTGCTATTGCTCACATTTGCCAGTGTAAACGCTTTTGCCCAAACAACAACTATATATGGCAAGGTCATAAAAAGCGACGGAACCCGTATTAAAGGAACATCTGTTATACGCGGTTATGAAGACCAGCTGATTATCTCCAATTTATCCGGCGGCACAGATAACACGGCTTCCATAGAGCTGGAAGTACCCACAAGTGGCTATATGGCGGCGTTCCGGACCATGATGAATACGCCTTCGGCGCAACCGAAGACAGCAGTTGCCAAACGCATAGCAGCCACAGCAGTAAAATCGGCGGGTACTGCGATAGCTGCAATGCCGGAAAGGACGATGACCCTGCAATCCCTGCCGGCCTTTCCCATATCAAGAATAGACATTTCGGTAACAACGCGTATTAATAATGAAGTGCCGGTCCTTACCCGGCAGGTTATACTGGAAGATATAAGAGTTGAAAGCTGCACCGATAATATTGCAAGCGGTACAAGCAAAATCAAGTTCAAAGCCAACCGTATCGGCTGGATCTACATTAACAGGGGGCCTGACGGGAAAGTCAGATCTGCCGATAAGTCGGGATGGGATAGGGTTTCAGGAACAGCATGGACTAATTTTTAAACACTGTACTCTATTTCCCTGATTGCTCCGGAAATAAAAAAGAGCCTGAAAATCCCGGTTATCATCAATAATAAAAGACAAACAAATGAAAACGATCATCGCCCTGCTATTTCCCGTTCTGTCACTTACCGTTAATGCCCAGCGTAAGACCGAAACTCCTGTGCTGACCAAACCGGTGGTAAGTAAAACAAGCATTGCCGTGAAGCCGGCTACAGCCGCCGGCACCACATTACAAACAACGACAACTGCTCCCGTACAGGAAAAGCCGAAGTCTAATAATAATAATGTCCCGGCACTGACCGATGCGGATTATTTTTTGGCTGTTGCGAAAATAACCGTAAAAACTGCGGGAGATAATAAAGAAAAAGGTTCGAAACTTATCCTGCGGGTATATCCTGCTGCAGGTACAGACAACTGGCATAAAGGATATTGTCAGGAAAATTATACCGACGAGCTAAAAGTATGGAGCACCAATAGTTTTACATTGCCCAGGGCTACGGATTTTGATCAGTCATTTAACAGTCTTGCGCACTACAAACAGACGGGTATAATGGTCGATATATTGTACAATACCCTGGGCAACGGACCTTTTTTTCTGACAGATGCCTGGAAGATCGAAGAAATAAGCGCTACACTTGAATTTAAAGACAAGAATGGAAATCCGCATCCCACAATGAGTTCAAAAACGATCTATTTTCCCGGTATGTATCTTGACTTTTACAAATGGCAGGTATATTGTAAAACAGACCCGTACTTTAACACGCTCACTCCCTCTATATCAAACAGGCCGTAAAACCGACACGACTACCCAGCAATAAGCAATTCCATTTTCAGAAGCTCCGATTTTGTTTATTGCAAAAGAAGAGGTAAAGTCCTTTGTTTGCCTGCAGTCCTTTAATAATTTTTTATCAGCAGGTTAAAATCATTCTTTTTTATGATTGACCCGTCTTTGATACCCTGCTAATTTTACACCAATAAATTCTAGAGAATGAAAAAACTGCTTTTTGCTATAATAGCTATTTGTTTTTCAGGAATAATCCAGGCACAATCCATTAACGATAGCCTGCTACTTTATTTGCCTTTTAACGGCAATGCAAATGACGCAAGTGGCAATGACAATAACGGAATAATCCACGGCGCCATGCTTACAACGGACAGGACTGATGCTGTTAACAGAGCATACAGCTTTAATGGAACAGATGCATATATTGAAATACCGGCCAGTCCTTCCTTATCAAAAATTTATACTTCCGGCGAAGTTACGATTGCTGCATGGATAAATATCCACAGCTGGTATAATAACTGGAATGTGTTTTCTGTTTTTGAGCAATATGATCCTGCTACAGACTATGGTTCTATACTTTTGGAGGCCAACTGGTTTTCCGGGGGTATCTTATTTGAATCGGGCTATAATACCAACTATATAGATTGTGATTACAACTGGGATTTCGATAGGTGGCACCATCTGGCGGTAACTTATAGCAATAATACCAACTCTGTAAAATTCTACGTGGATGGTGTGCTTATATCTTCTAAACCGTACCAGGAAGGCTTTACGCCCGACAATACAAATTCTTATACAATCGGCCGCAGCCTGAGCGGGCCGGACGAATATAGTAATGGTAAGATAGACGAAGTGCGCATTTATAACCGTGCGTTACAGGATGCTGAAATAATGGCATTAACCAATATCTCAACCCCGCTGGGTGTTACACTGGGACCCGTTACCGCCACCATTAAAAACAACGCCCTCCTCGTGGACTTTAGCAGTCTTTCAGAAAAAAATAACGATCGGTTTATAATAGAAGCAGCTACAGACGGAATGTCTTTTAAAGAAATAGGAATTGTAAAATCAGCTGTAGTTAATTCAGATACACCCGTATATTATCACTTTAGCCTTGATACTGCTAAGATGAACCTGGCCGGTACAGGCTGTCTGGGGCTGTTTATAATAGCATCGCTCATTTATCAAAGAAATCGCAGGCTGTTTGCAGTTCTGGCTGCTGTCAGTGTAATAATGTTTATTTCCTGTGAAAAAGCTGCTGATGAAGTTCCGGCCAGTTCCATAAGTAATGTGTACATACGAATAACCCAGGTGGATACAGACGGAACAAAAACACATAGTAAGATCGTAAAGGCGATCTATGAGCCCTGAGTTTTTATGAATGAAACAGGGATTGGAATCAGACAATACTTATCAGCTATATAAAAATTCATCATTCATTATTGTTTTTAAAATGAGAACAGTTGCTTTTATACTGATTTTTTTTGCCTGCCAGCAATATGCAAATGCCCAACGCAGCGACAATGAATTAAACAGGGACTCGGTAGTAGGGTGGAAATACATAAGTAATCCTGTTAACCCCAAAGCAGTTTACAAACCCATCAAAAGCCAGTATGCGGATGGCGCTGCTTATACGGTATGGCAACAACAGGCTTCGGATATACTCATAAGCTGGATTCAGCAATCTTATTTGCCGCGTGGATTAGCGATGCGTACTATTGCAAAAAATGATGAGCGCTGGTACGTGGACGGCAACGGGCCCTTGCACAGCTATGGGGTGAATTTCCTGGGTTATGCTGCAACATTTGTGCAGGGAAAAATTGACCTCCATTGCTGCGAGCAGGGTCAAAGATTACAGGCCGGGTTTAATGATTTCCCCGGGGTATCTATTAAAGGCTTTAATCCCGGCGGAATATATTTTTTTGCGGAACAGGCGCCCTTTACCACCGGCGATGAGGAAGCAAAATTATCCGGCGAAGGGGTGGATAAGAGGATTCAATCTAATGTTTACGCTTACCGAACTTACCTCGACCATTTTCATAATAACGGGTCTCCTTTCAATAAAATCGGAATTGTTGTTGCCAAAAACGGCGAATGGCCTTTCAAACCGGTGCTGGTAAAAGATGCTGTGGCATATATCAATCAGCAATTAGCGACCTATCCCTCTATTCTACAAAAAAATCCTTACTCGGAGGCACCCATAAAAAAGGCGCTGGAAAGATTAAAGCTTTATTCCAATGAAGTAGTAAAATTGAAAGCCAACTACAACTATAGCAATGCTATCAATGATGACAACGGCCATTATTTGCTGGACCCGGAAGCTTTTTTAAACGGGAAAACAATTGATAAAACGTTTCCTGAATATAGTATCCTGGTTGCTGCCACGCAGCAAACCATTGATCAAACAAAAAAAGACGCACCGCTTTGGGTGTACTTCAATTTGACACCCGCGAATATGGAGCTGCAGGGAAACCTTTCAAAATATGATACAAAGTTTGGAACAGGTATTGCGCACATGGTGTATTCGTTGCTGAATAATCTGAATTTCGGGTACATATATAAATGGCTTGCTGATCCTGAAAAAATGAAAGGCATTGTATATACGCCGGTAAATGCACCCGCAATATCTTCGGGTAATAGCAGGACAACCCCCGTAGCTGTTTCTGCAACGGCATCAGCAAGAAACAAAGATCCCCTTACTATTTTGTACGAAGACTTTGATGGTTACCCCAACGGTGAATTGTCGGCACAAAAATGGCATACAGCCGGATACGGTTTCGCCAATGCTTCATTGAGCAGTCTGGCTGGGCAAAATGGTAAATGGGTTGCCATTCCCGGGAAATTCACTTTTTACCCCGATTTAAAAGCACTGCTTCCACAAAACTATACGGTAAGTTACGACGTATATTTTGGCCCGGGCATTTCAAATAAGCGATCAATGCTCTATTTCAGGCTCGATGCTTATGACCCTAATGACAAATACCCGCAACCAATGAATATCAGTAGTGCTGTTGATAAAGGAACAGACTTTGGTATTGCGATGTCCGGCGAAACGATCACGGAATGCAAATTCAGGAATGAAAAGATCAGGGAAATATATCAGGAGGGCAGGGCGCCTGCCTTTAAAGAAAAAGAGGTGGTGCATATTAGTGTATCCGTAAATGGAAGTAGGGTATCCGTTTCGGTAAATGGTAAAGAAATAACCATGAATGATCATGCATTGCCTGCCGGAAAACCTTTTAAAAGAATTGGCTGGTATTGCGGCAATCCCAATATACTACTGGGCAATATTTATATAAAAAGTAATACACTTTAAAATTGAAAAAATGAAAAAAATATTGATGGTCTTTCTCCTGCTGCCCCTAATAGCAGTTGCGCAACAAAAGAAAAACATGGATGATGCCCTGAAACAAATGGAAGAACTGAAAAAAAAGATGACGCCGGAACAAAGGGCTATAATGGATAAAATGGGTGTTGACAATATCATGAAAAATGCCCAGAAAAGTATGCAGCAGGCTCCGGCAGGTGCTGTTATGATGCCCATGGGGGACCCCAACAAAATTCCTGAAACACCTGCTGCACTATCCATAGCGGCCTTATCTGCCACTAAAGAAAAAATAGTAGCTTATCTGAAGCCCATTTTTACACAAACGGAAGCGGCTATAAAACCGGAGCATAAAAAAGCCGTAGCCGGTCTATTGAACAAGGGCAAAGAAACAGGAAACTATGCAATGGTATTCTGGGCGCATAATGAGCTGGATAAGGCGCTGTACCTGCTGGCAAACGCCTGCTGCACCAACCCGGACGATTATCTTTCGCTCAATAACCTGGGGGCCTTGCTTACGCTTTCGGGTTATGCCAATAAGTCGCTGCCCTTATTGCTATATGCACAAAAAGCATTGCCGCAAAGCCCTACCTTGCTCAATAACGTGGGGCAGGCCTACCTGAGCCTGGGATACGTGGACAAAGCACAGCCACTGTTTGCATCGGCTGTTGCAAATGATTCCACCCAAACCGAAGCTTATCGATCTATGGCGCTAATTGCGCACCAACAAGGCAATAATTCCCTTTGCGGTAATTATATTGAAAATGCCATAGCCAGCGGCAGTGCCACTGCCGAAAATATCAACCTGCTGCAACAGGTAGCGCCCGATAAAGATGTATCGGAAACCATTCGCCATCGTTTTAAACAGTTTTATAAAGACCACAGCATTACTAAACGCTTTATTGTGCCGCCTGTTCCAGCCTCCTATGAAGAAGCAGTGCAGCGAGACGGAGAGGTGGAAGCTTATTTCAGGGACTTCGATGCTACTATAAACGCAACCTATAAAACGCAACAGGAGCTGACAAAAAAATACGAAGGCCAGGTACAGGAT
>DASVMC010000855.1:0-11771 GCA_036384555.1 Niabella sp.
TATTTAGATAGAACGACTGCAACAATTGAAATTTGGGGTTGAGCGATAAGTTCAGGTAATGATCAGCGGGGTATTTCCAGCCCGTTAATGATTTGCTGTATGATTTCGTTTTCTGTAATGCCTTCCATTTCCTTTTCGGGAGAAAGAATGATGCGGTGCCTTAACACGGGCGAGGCAACGGTAATAATATCATCGGGGGTAACAAAGTCTCTTCCTTTTATTGCTGCCATGGCCTTTGAAGCGTTCATGATTGCCAGTGAAGCACGCGGGGAAGCACCCAGGTAAATGGCTTTATTGCTGCGGGTCTGATGTATCAGCCTGGCAATAAAAGCCAGCAATTTGTCTTCTATAATGATTTCTTTTACCTGTTGTCTTAATGCATTGATCTGTACGCCGTTTAACACCGGTATAACAGCATCCAGTGCATTATGGTTGCCCAGCTGGTGAAAGCGTGTTAATATCTGCAGTTCTTCTTCTTCGCTGGGATAAGGTACCTCTATTTTAAACAAAAAGCGGTCCAGCTGTGCTTCCGGTAACCGATAGGTTCCTTCCTGCTCTACCGGATTTTGGGTGGCAATTACTATAAACGGCACATCCATTGCGTAGGTTTTCCCGTCAACAGATATTTGACGTTCTTCCATTACTTCCAGTAAGGCTGCCTGTGTTTTTGCGGGAGCGCGATTAATTTCATCTACCAGGATAATATTACCGAATACAGGTCCTTTTTTAAATTCAAAACGTGCATCGCCGGGATTAAAAACCGGTGTTCCAATCACGTCTGAAGGCATAAGATCGGGGGTAAACTGAATACGGGAGAATTGTGCATCAACAGCACGCGCCACTAATTTTGCCGTTAATGTTTTTGCAACACCGGGCACACCTTCTATCAGCACATGGCCGTCAGCCAGTAATGCGGTAATGATGAGCTGTACCATTTCCTCCTGACCAATGATGATCTTTTTAATTGCGTCGGTCATTTTTAATACCGCCTGATTTAATTCTGTGAGATTAATGCGGCTTTCAAAAAAGGGTTCTTCCATGTGCTTTATCTGTTTTATATACTGTTATAAAATTTTTCTATATTATTCTGCAAGGCAATCAGTTCTGCGTCGGAGATAGCGTCTTTTACTTCTACATTTTTGATCTGGTCTATAATTTCACTGATCAGCGCTGTATTGACACCACTTTTGTCACTTACTTCCTGTATGTAATCATTATTTAATTCCTTTGAAAAAATATGGTATTTATTGCGAAGCTGCTCCTGGAAATAGGCACTCATTTTCTGAGCCAGGTTTACATTGTCTCTTTTTTCATAGTAAAGGAGTCCCATTGTTTTTACAAAATCAAGGGTGTCATTTCTGGGTTGTTCAATAACCGGTATAAAACGCTGGCGGCGGCGCATTTCCAGCAATGCAAAGATCAAAAGCAATGCCATTGCTAACAGGATGCCGCCACGAAAAGATTTTTCTTTCATAATGGCCGAGAACCACCCGTCCTCCTTGCCTGACCGCGTGATTTTCCGTTTCCGGTAATATTCGTCCCATATAACAGCAGTAGTCTGTTGGGGGATCAGAGAGAACGCCTGATTTAAATAACTGATATTGTTTTTATATAGAAGAAAATAATTGCTGAAAGTTAATGGAGACAGGTGCAGGAACAGGGCCCCTTTGCCTTTTTTCAGCTCGATAAAATTAGCTTTGCCTTCGTTGCCGCGGCCAATGATCCTTGTTGTACTCCTGTTGGTTCTTATAAAGGAGCCTTCAATAGCTACCCCCGGGTAAGCCGCGTTGTAGGTTGCCGGCAAGGGGAGGCTGTCCAGCTCAACAGATAACGAATCCGGGCCATAGGCTCCGTTGGGATAAGACATGGTATTTCCCAGACTGGTTCTGGCTTCGATATAGTTTTCAACATCATCGCCCAGCGTAAAACAGCTGATGAATGCATAGTTCCCGTTTTTAATGAATTGGAATAGCGTTTCTAATTCATCTTCGGTCAGCAACACTTGCGGGCTGATACTAATAAAGAACTGACCTTCTTTATTAGGGTAAAAAACAGAACTGGACAGGATATCTTTTTGATTAATAGCTAGGGTAGCCGAAGGGAAAAGATGCTTCAGGCTGTTATAAACAACATAGGTTCCATAAGGATTTTTATCTTCTTTTTTAAGAGAGATATAAGTATTGAATTTTTTTTCGTCATCCCCGCCTCTGAACAGGAGCAGCAGGATAACAGCGATCAGCAACAGAACCAACAGATATGGAAGCGCTTTTTTCAAAAAACCGGCTATTTTAGTTTTTGTTTAAATTGTTGAAAGGCATTGTTGATTTGCTGGTACAGCGGCCCGGTTATATCAAACAGCCCATACCAGCTGTATTCATAATTACGTGTAACGGATGAGAAGTCATCATAAAAAGGACTGTTGCGCATTTGCAGCATATATTCAAAATTTGTTTTATCCGGCATAAAACTGATCAGCTGCCGCTCAGCTAATGTTTTCAACAGTTCCAGGTATTGAAGCCGGATCGCCAGTCGGTAATCCTTTTGCGCAACTGCTTCTTTGATCGCAGTTGCATAGTCGATTGAAAAAATATCTTTATGCGCTTCCTGGTAATGGTTTGTTTGCACGGAAGTGCTTTTCCTTTTCAGGAATATAAAATTGTTGTTTATAAGATACCAGATCAATATCGCTATAAAAATTGCAATAGCCAGATAGGTGATCACCGTGGCCCAGTTGATCGTTGTCTTTTTGGAATGTTGCGTTTTAGATGGATCAGCAAGTTTCGCTTCATTTTCTTTGAGCCCTGTTTTTATATATCCGAAATGCGGGTCATCTTGCAATCGTTGTACAAAGCTATCGGGCACGCTTCTTATCTGGACCTGTTCCGGATGACCGGTTTCCAGGTTGTCAAAACCATGGTCCGTACCAGATGCTGTCGGGTTATAAGGGTCATAATTGTCAACGGATACCGGGGGGGCCTTCTCTTCATAAACAGTATCTGTTTGCGCTGCGCGTACTGAATCGGTTCCCTGCGCCCGTACACTGGCTATAACAAATAAGGACCAGGCAAAAAGGAAGAACGTTTTTTTCAAAGTCTTATACATGTACCGCCTCGCCCTCCTTTGGGCGTTGTTTACCTTTACGTACCAGCTGTACGGGGTAGATGATGAAATACCAGATCACAAACAGGACGGAAGCGGTTGTGAGAAAAGTGGTAAACCAGGCTATGTCATTATACAACCTCGTAAAAAGACCTTCAAAAAATGCAGCGATCACAAAAGCGGGTAAAATACCGATCATGATCTTAACTCCATCCTTTGCACCGTCCCGGAAAGCCTCCATCCGTTTTTTTGTACCTGGAAAAAGAAAACTTTTACCCAGGACTAAGCCGGCCATGGCAGCAACAATAAGGGCGGTGATCTCTAATGTGCCATGAACGAATACCACCAGCCAGAACTGAGCCCCGAAACCATGCGCAACAAAGAGCTGATCAAATATGCCAAGCATGGCAGCGGTTTGCGCCAGAAAATACAGAGTTGGGATGCCACAGAATATACCGGAAGAAAAGGAAAGGAAGGCAACCTTTATATTATTGATCATAATTCCCAGCCAGCTGAGAATGGGGTTGCCGCTTTCATAAATTCCAAAAGGGTTACCTTCTTTAATATTCTCCAGGGTTTTTTCTACATAATTACTTCCGAAAAAACTACTGGCCAGCTCCGTATCTTTTGATGCCACGAAAAATGCCAGCAGAAAAAAGGCAACGAATAGCACAAAAGAAAATAACAGCGACTTACGATGCTTATAAATCAACAGGGGCAATTCATATTTCCAGTAATAAACAAGGCGGCTTGATTCTTCCTTACGGTTCTGGTAAATGCTCAGGTACATATCAGATGCCTGCTTGTTGAGATACTGTACTGTTTTGCTTGTAGGATAAAAGGTTTTGGCGTAAGCCAGATCATCTACCAATTGTGTAAATGTTTTGGCCATTTCATCGGGCGACTGCGGCGGGGCACTTTGGTTATTTAGCCAGCGGTCTTTGTTTTTCTTTATAAATAGTGCTTCTCTCAAGTAGATCGAATTTTTGACAAAATACAAATTTTTATACAATTTTTATAACTGAAGCGATACCGGAACAGGGCAAATGCGTAAAATCTGTAAATCAGTATACCGTAGCAGATATACGAATCAATACAATACGGTTTTAAAATGGTCACGCGTAGCGGCGGACAGGTTCGTGGCATTATGAATGAACCTTATCCATAGTCCATTGCAATAAAAAACAGCTTTGTGCGTCTGCTCCGGATACCGGAACTGTACGTTCCTGTCTGTACAAAAGGAGCTGTAATTCGTGTTACTATTTTCGTTCAACTATTTAAACAGGTATTGGCGTAAAAAAAATTTTATTATTTGCAATAAAATTTTAACTTCGTCTTGTTTCATTGATATGTTTGCTTTTGGGTATGCCAGCACAAGGATGATATCAAAACAATATGCTGATTTAAAAAACTTGGTGTTGCAATCTTAATGTCAGGCTGTTTATTAACGGGATACTCTAAGTGAAAATTGATAAAACACAACAAAATTCTCTAAATTCTCTAAATTTCTTAATTAAACAATCTAAACCGGGTTCAAAGAAACCAGCAGTAATTATTCAGTAGCCATAGAATGTTGTGGTAGTTGTGTACCTGAATTGTACCGGCATGGCCAACCTATACATTTCAACAGCGGATCCCCTTGCTGATGTCTGTCCCGCTGTAATAACAGTACACTTTCTGCCAGCTGTTTAAAAAGACACAATAGTCTTAATGGGCTAGGTATGCCTGTTCTGGTCCCGGATAAAAAATGGGATTAATCAAGCATTGCTTTACTGGTATACTGCTGGGATTTTTACCCCCCCTACAAAGCTAATATCAATAATTATTCACCTCTAATGCCTTTTATTATGAAACAAAAACAGATGTCGAACGTTGGCGGAAAGTATGCAGCACTTAGTCTGAAACTGGCTGACCGCGGATCAATCTTTTCCTTATTCCTATTAATTATTTCGGTCTTTTCTTTTGGAACCGGGTATGCGCAACAAAGCGTTTTAACTTGTTCTACGACGCCGGTACCTATGGTCAATAGCGGCGGTACATTTACAACGACTTTTACAGCAACACCAGGAAACACAGGCTTGTCTGGCTGGTTAGGCACGGGGCCCAAAGCCATTGATAATAATTTAAGCGATCCTGCAGTAGGTACTATTGCTGTAACAGGTTCGCTTACACTGACAGTAACAGACAACACAAATACCTATAATGCGGGTAACTATGCAGGGTTCCTGATCGGGAGTGGCCTTCTTAACCTTTCTGCCCTGGGTTCTTTAACCGTTACTACATTGAATAACGGAGTGGTTCAGGAAACAATACCCGGCAGCAGTTTGCTGGCTGCTTCCAGCAGCCTGATTTCCGGCGCTATCGAGGTTGGATTATATACCAACAAACCGTATGATGCCATACGGCTTAATATTTCAAGTGCCCTGGGGCTAGGCACCTATAACGTATACTACGCCTTTATGCGTGGTACCGGCTCCTGCAGTGCAGGTCCGACACCCGATTGTAACACCAATACACTGCTGTCCTTCCCAACCCACCCGGTGGTGGCACAATCTGGTATAACCGGCGCGGTGGCAGTAGCAGCGGTTAGTAATCTTCCCAATATCGTTGATGCCAGCTCAGGCACTGCAGCCAGCATCAGTACGCTGGCCAGTGTGGCAGGTACCGCATTTGTTTCTGTAAAAAATACGGTTGCTGATTATCCCGCAGGCTATTATGCCGGTTTTGATATTCAGAACAGCAGCCTGGTTTCCTTATCTGTTCTAAGCGCGTTTACCATGGTTACCTACCTGGATGGAGTGCAAAAAGAAACGTTCAGCGGCTCATCACTGCTGCTGGGTGCGGCCCTTTTAAGCAGCAGCGGACGGCAAACCGTAGGCGCTGTAACTACCCAGCCTTTTGATGAAGTGCGGCTGGTGGTCAATAACCAGGCATTGGTTGGTGTGGACCTGGGTGTTACACAGGTATTTGACGTGGTCATCAACAGTCTGTGCCCGGGAACGGTAGCTCCGGATCAATCCTACAGGCTGGAACAGCCGGCATTCCCGGCGGTGATCAACAGCACAAGAACCGGCTTCGGAGGTGCTGTAGGTGCTAACGGAACTATAGAAACGCCCGAAAACCTTATTGATAATAATGCTACAAATTATGCAACCATCAGCGTGCTGGCGGGTGCTGCTGCCAACGGGGCAATATCTATTTTAGATGCAAAGGATGTTTTCAACGCAGGAACAGGTGTTGGATTCAATGTGAGTAGTCTTTCCGGACTTGTAAAAGCGGACCTGTTTAACAGCATTACTATAGAAACCTGGCTGAATGGAACATTGCAGGAAAGCAAATCGTCTACTAATCTGTTAGACCTGACAGTTGTAGCTCCCATCTTCGGTGCCGGAACCGGCGACTTTGATATAGGGTTTGTAAGCAGTCTGCCGTTTAACGAAGTTCGGATCAGTGTGAGCCCGTTGGTTGCTGCTGCTAATGAAGTTCGCATATATGGGGCCTATGTTTCTACTGATGCTGCATTACCGGTAAGTTTTGGTCCTGTTAGCGCAATCATTAAAGACGGAAGCCTGTCCGTAAACTGGGAAACAGTAACGGAAAATAATTGTAAAGAATTCCAGATAGAAGCTTCTACTGACGGAAAGATCTGGAAGGCAATACATACCACTTTATCAAAAGCCAAGGATGGAAATGCCTCAAGTCCGCTGGAGTATAACTTCACGCAAAGTCTTTCCGGTCTGGCGCTGGCTGGTATTGGTCTAATGGCTTTACTGGCAATGCCTTTGGTGCGGAACCGTTTTGTAAAAGGAATCCTGATGATCGCATTCCTGATCGCAGTTGGTATTTCCTGTAATAAGAACAGGGATCAGGTTGACACGGCTGGTGATACAAGCCTGTACATAAGGATAGCTCAATACGACAAAGACGGTCATGTAAATTACTCTAAAGTAGTTAAGGCTGTAAAGCAACCATAAATAAAAGGTTAGGTGCTTGATGTAAGGCGGCAACAATAGGTGCCGCCTTTTTTTGGCTTAAATTATAGGCATTTCTGACAAAAGCAAACCCTCTTCTGCTTAACTTCGCTACACGTGCAGCCTGTTTTACAATATAGCAGAAAATTGAAGCAATGCCAGTAATCAGTATTCCAACCTCCTTTAATATTGATGTAGCTTTTGAAGTGCCCAGCTTCGGCCGGCGGATGGCGGCTTTACTGATTGATATGGTTGTGGAGATCTGTTATCTGATTGCTGCGGGCTGGCTGATTAATAAAATTGAATCCGGTATGTATACCTGGAATGAGGACAGCGCATATAACAGGTGGGCCATCGGGCTGATAGCGGCCGTGCCTTTTTTCCTGTATCATCCCCTTATGGAAATCACTACTAACGGACAAAGTATCGGCAAAAAGATTATGCAGCTGCGTGTGGTAAACGTCAATGGCGGAAAAGCCAGCATCAGCCAGTTCTTAATACGATGGCTGCTGCGGGTATCTGACCTGTGGATTGTAATACTGCTTTTTTTATTGTTGTCCTTTGGAGGAAATAGTCTGCAATCTGCGCTTATTTTTCTTTTCGGCTTCGGCTTCCTGCTTACCGATATTATTCTTGTGGCTTCTTCCAAAAAATCGCAAAGAATCGGCGATATGCTGGCCCATACCATTCTGATCAGGCTGAACAGGCACCAGGATCTTTCCAATACAATTTTCCGGGAGATCAATGAGGGCTATGTGCCTGTATTCCCCCAGGTAATGCAGATTAATGACCGAGATCTGAATGTGATCAAAAGCCTGCTGGATAATGCGCGGAAAACACATCAATATGATTCATTGCGGCCCGCCGCCGACCGTGTAAAAGGATACCTGAAACTGGAAACGGATATGGAACCGTACCAGTTTTTAGATAAATTACTGGAAGATTATAATTACCTGTCTACTAAATAAAAGACCGGATTGCACGAGCAAGTATGCGCATTCATGACAATAACCGGCCATTAGCCTGCATAATGCTGAAGCTGTGCCGTTTTGTATAAAGAAAAGCGGCCTCTCTGTCAGAACAGGGAAGCCGCTTTTTTTATTCAGCTGTACGGACCGTAACCAATGTATCTGATACCAGCCTCTTTTTTATTGAATTAAATCTTGACCCGCGGGAGTTATTTCCATCCACCGCCTAATGCCTGATACAATTGCACAATGGCATTCAAACGTCCATATTTGGCATCCACATAATTCAGTTCGGCCTGCAACTCATTTGTCATTGCCGTAATCACATCCAGGTAATTGCCCATACCATTGTTTACCAATTCCTGTGAAAACTGGGTAGCTGTATCATACTGTTGGAACTCCAGCTTTTTGAGATCAATGAGCTTTGATTGCGCATCGTAGGTGAACAGCGCATCTGACACCTCTTTAGAAGCATTCAGAATGGCCTTTTTAAATGAATTATAGGCAATCTCCTGATTGGCTTTAGACACTTCGTATTGTGTGCGGATCTGACGTTTGTTCAAAACCGGTTGTAACAGGGAACCGGTAACAGATCCGAACAGGGAACTGGCGCTGAATAATTTGTCGAAAATAACACTCTGCAGGCCTCCGTTGGCACTCAGTGTTAAAGATGGATAGAATGCAGCTTTAGCCGCGTTAGTGGAATAAAACGCATTCATGTATGCAAATTCAGCAGTTTTCACATCCGGCCGGTTGGCCAGTAACTGCACGGGCACACCAATTGCCAGTGAGGTGGTTATGTGCTGCTGATCCAGCGTATTCCTTTCAACGGGCTGAGGCGGAATGCTTAACAGCATACAAAAATAATTTTCCATTAATTTGATGCTGTTGTTGAGGTTAACCAGCAATCCCTTTGAGTTGAGCAGCAGTGCCTCACTCTGATTAACCGCTACTGCGGTCACCGTACCGGATTGCTGAAGAGCCCTGGTGGTTTCCAGGTAACGCTCACGGTAATTGATGGTTTCCTCAGTGATCTTCTTTTGCTCATCAAGCGCCAATAGCTGATAATAAGTATCTGCAATAGACGCTACCAGGGTCGATTTGACAGCCTGGTGTGCGGCCTGTGACTGGAGCAGGCTTGCAAGTGCAGCGTCCCTGGAGCTCTTGATTTTCCCCCAGATGTCTGCTTCCCAGTTCAGGGTACCGGAAATAGTGTACTGATTCAGATATAAGCGGTTCCCCCCGGATAACTGGCCTAATTGGGTATTCAGGGAACCGGTAGACCAATTGTAGGAGGGGCCTACAGAAAGGGTTGGGAAAAAGCCGGCCTTTCCCTGTTTAAAATAGGCTTCCGCGGCATTGATCTGCTGGATGGCATTCCTGATATCCAGGTTTTGATCCAGCGCCTGGTTGATATATGCTGCCAGTTTTTCATCCGTGAATAATTCCGTCCAGGAAAGGCTGGCGATATTGCTTGTATCTCCCTGTAATTGATCAGTGCGGTAACGGGCATCATCCAGAACATTTTTTGGCCTTTGGTAGGGTTTTGCCACAAAACACGCCTGCAGCAGCACTACCATTGCTGTAAGAGGGAGCAATTTAAAAAGAAATAAATAGGATCTTTTATTGGTATTAGATTTCATGATCAAAATTTTTCTCAAATTTTAGAGGTTTTACTTTTTCCTGTAACCATTGGAATATTACAAACAGTACAGGAATGATCAGCAGCCCCAGAATAGTCCCGATCAACAAGCCCGAAGCGGCACCTGTTGCAATGGAGCGGTTCCCTATAGACCCGATGCCGGTTGCATATACCAGCGGCATCATACCCGCAATAAATGCAAAAGAGGTCATCAGGATAGGGCGTAAACGGGCTTTTGCAGCATTAATAGCGGCCATTGGGATACTTTCTCCTTTATGCCGGCGCTGTACGCCAAACTCTACGATCAAAATAGCATTCTTCGCCAATAATCCTACAAGCATGATGAGGGCAATCTGGAAATAGATATTATTTTCCAGACCAAACAGCCACTGACCAAAATAAGCTCCCATTACCCCTAACGGTAAGGAAATAATTACCGCGAGCGGGATAATATAACTTTCATATTGCGCACTTAATATAAAATAAACAAAGACCAGGCTGAGCGCAAAAATGATCATGGTTTGGGAACCTGCATTGATTTCCTCCCGTGTCAGCCCTGAATAATCGATGCCGTAGCTTGTAGACAGAGTGCTTTGTGCAACCTGCTGTACTGCTTTAATGGCGTCACCGGTACTGAATCCCGGATTAGAAGCGCCGGTGATATCAACAGATGAGAACAGGTTAAAGCGGCTTACAAACTGCGGACCATATGCCCGTTCCAGTGTAATGAACTGGGATACCGGGGCCATTTGCCCGTCGCCGGTCTTCACAAAATAGGAGTTCAATGCATTTACATCCATCCTCGATTCCGGCAACGCCTGCACCATTACACGGTATTGTTTACCATATTTTGCAAAATCTGCTGCGTAAATACCGCCAATATATCCCTGCATGGTTGAAAGCAGGTTACTGATGGAAACGCCTGCTTCGCTGGCCTTGGGCACGTTGATCACCATTTCATACTGCGGATATTTTGTATTGAAGGAGGTTTGGGCATACTGGATCTCCGGGCGCTTCATCAGCTCTCCCAGGAACCGTTGGGCAGTTCCGTCCAGCTCCTGTATGGGTTGCCCGCTTTTGTCCAGTAAAGAGAACTGGAAACCGGCACTGTTACCAAAGCCAGGTACACTCGGCGGACTAAAGAAGATCATCTTCGAATCTGGAATAGAAGCGCCCACACCAAACAACTGCTTAATAATATCGTCAACTCCCTGGCTTTTTGCCGAATTCCTTTCCCCGAAGGATTTTAATTTTACAAAAGCCAATCCGAAATTGCTACCCGCTCCTGATATCAGGCTGCGTCCTGTGCTGAAAGTAACGCTTTCCACGCCGGGGATCCGGGACGCTTTTTGTGTAAGCTCTCTCATCGCCTGGTAGGTGCGGTCCATTGAGGCACTGGGCGGAAGCTCTACGTTGGCAAAAATAATTCCCCGGTCCTCAGCAGGTACAAAACCGGTGGGGGTTTTGGCGCTGATAAAGAATATAAGCCCGACAGACGCCAGCAAAACGATCAGCGTTACCCACTTATGGCGGATCAGGAATACAAATGCTTTCCCGTAACGTTTTGTCAGCGCATGGAATGCGGTATTAAACGCGGCAAAAAAGCGCTGCAGGAAATTCTTCTTTTTATGCGTATGCTCTCCCGAATGCGAACGCAGTAATAAGGCACAAAGCGCAGGGCTTAATGATAACGCATTCACCGCTGAGATCAGGATGGCTACAATTAATGTAATACCAAACTGTTTATAAAACACCCCGGTAGGGCCACTGATAAAGGTTACCGGAATAAACACCGCCGCCATTACCAGCGTAATGGAAACGATGGCGCCTGTAATTTCATGCATCGCATCCATTGTTGCTTTTTTAGCATCTTTTTCTCCCTGGTCCAGTTTTGCGTGTACGGCTTCCACCACCACAATCGCATCATCCACTACGATACCAATTGCCAGTACAAGGGCAAAAAGGGTTAACAGGTTTAGTGAAAAGCCCATCAGGTTCAGGAAAAAGAACGTACCAACAATTGATACCGGAACAGCAATAGCCGGAATTAACGTGGAACGGAAATCCTGCAGGAAGATGAATACAACAATA
>DASVMC010000856.1:0-1860 GCA_036384555.1 Niabella sp.
TTCCAGGCTGCTTCGGAGTCCTCAGATATGATCTCAACAGCATTCAGCAGTCCTTTTCCTCTTATTGTTCTGATATGCTGGGAATTAAGCTGCTGGAGTTGCGCACGAAAATAGGCACCCAGCTCCTGTGCGTTCTCCGCCATATTTTCTTCAATCAATACCTGCAGGGAGGCAATGGCAGTAACGGCAGCTAAAGGATTGCCGCCATAGGTGGAACCATGTTCTCCCGGGTGGATCGTCAGCATAATGGCATCATCGGCTAAAACAGCGCTGATGGGCATCATGCCGCCGCTCAATGCTTTTCCTAATAATACGATATCCGGGCGTACCTGCTCTGCATCGCATGCCAGTAAATGACCGGTGCGGCAAAGACCGGTTTGTATTTCGTCTGCGATGAACAATACATTCGCTGCCGCGCACATTTTTTTTGCGGCAGACAGGTATCCGTCATCCGGAACAATAACGCCTGCTTCTCCCTGGATGGGCTCAACCAGGAAACCGGCCACGTTCCTGTTTTCCAAGGCCGCAGCCAGTGCATTGAGGTCATTATATGGGATCTTTAAGAATCCTGCTGTGAACGGACCAAAATGCTTTTGGGCAGAAGGATCGCTGCTAAAAGAAATGACAGTCGTTGTTCTGCCATGAAAATTTTGCTCACAAACAATAATTATGGCTTCGTTCTCAGGAATACCTTTGACCTCATAAGCCCATTTGCGGCAGAGTTTTAACCCGGTTTCCACGGCTTCAACCCCCGTGTTCATCGGTAATACCTTATCATATCCTAAAAGCTCCGTGATGTATTTTTCAAAGAGTCCCAGCTGGTCGTTATAAAAGGCGCGGCTGGTAAGTGTCAGGCGTTTTGCCTGTTCTGTAAAGGCTGCTACTATTTTTGGATGACAGTGTCCCTGGTTTACAGCAGAGTAACCGCTTAAGAAATCGAAATACCGTTGCTCCTCCGTATCCCATACAAAAACGCCTTTCCCTCTGGAAAGTACTACCGGTAAAGGATGATAGTTATGCGCGCCACAGGCGGCTTCAAGGTCCATAAAATACGTGCTTGTATTCTGTGCTATTGCAGTCATGCTTATTAAGTTAAAAAGTAAAAGAAAAAGAAAAGACAGTTTACCGGGAAGTGCTCCGGCGCGCAGGTAGCGGTCAGTGATTCAACAAGTCAAGATGTTGTCGCAAAAAGGGAAGATATAAAAGTGTTGCTATAAGCATGGTGGCAAGATACAAAAAATAATTGAAGCCCGGACGGGTACGACCAAAGATTATAATTATTTCAAATCAGTATGCAATGAGATCGTTTTCACAAAATAATTTTCAGGAAAATCAAATGGTTGTGCATCTTTTTCAAAAAGCCCGAATACGGTACTTCCCGTACCTGTCATTAAAGCAAAGAGCGCACCTTGATGCAGGAGCTGCTCTTTGATCGCTTTTATTTCAGGGTATTCGGTAAAAATGACCGCTTCAAAATCATTGGTAATATCCTTTTCCCATTGATTAACGGGCAGCTGCTCTATGATCCGTAACGACTGGACGGGAGAGGAGGGCGCCAGGTGGCTGAAGGCCCAGGGCGTACTGATGTGAATGCCGGGGTTGACGATAACCAGCGTATATTGTTTTAAGTCCAGTGTAATGGGAAACAGCTCTTCCCCACGACCGGTGGCATAGCAGGGTTGGTTGATAATAAAGAAGGGGCAATCGCTGCCTAACGTCAGCGCATATTTTAAAAGTTGCTTTTGCGATAATCCCAGTTTACAGTAGGTATTCAATGCTGTTAAGGCAATCGCTCCGTTTGCACTGCCCGCACCAAGACCTGCTCCGGCTGGAATGTTTTTCAGCAGATGCAGCTGAAGC
>DASVMC010000857.1:0-3761 GCA_036384555.1 Niabella sp.
GGTCCGGTTGTGTACAATATCCTCCAAGTCGGAAAGGCTAATGGTGTGCTGCTTAACCACCACCAGAAAATCAAATTGCTGATGTACTCGTATAATATCCCGTCACCGCCTACATATCTGTGCTTGACCTAGGTGCCCTTGGCATAGCTGCCGAAAAGAATGATCATCTCCGGTTCTGCCGCCTCCCGGATGATGTCCGTGATCATCATGATCTGGTCCTGCTTGTGGAGGGAAGTTTGGTCGAAATTTGTATCCTTTTATATCTTGCTAGAACAAGCGTGCGATAAGAGCTTGTTGAAATAAAGTTACCTTTCAGTTATCATGGTTTATCAGGAGCCTTCTATACGATGTCAGGTTCTTAAAATGACAACCTAATCTGCTGAACGGTCAAATTAAACCAGGGATACGTTACATTGACTCGTTTTATCATTTGCAATGACGTAACACTTCACGCCGGCGTACAATACCCAAACTGTTTCAACTCCCCATCCATAATTGTATACTCATACTTCAACGCCTTGCAAAACGCCATCATCGTTTCCCTGTCAAGGGGGCGGTTTACATCGTCGAAGATAACGGGTGCTTTGAGATCGGTAAATAAGTCAAGATGGGATAAGATTCCTTTACGCATATCCTGCGGCGGGCCGTCTACCAAAACCAGCGCGATCTGGTTTTGCATGGCTTTTGCTACCTGTTGAGGATCGTACCAGGCATCGGACACAATGGGGCAAAAAAAGCATTGGTGATCTTCGCCGCGACTCACTGCAAATGTTTTATCATGTTCGATACTGATCACTTTAAAATTCCGTAGCAGTTTATCCGTTCCCATACCAGATCCGAATTCTAAAATGGTTTGGTTTTTTTGTACAATGTGCTCTATAAAAGAAAGCAACTGGTCTTCAATCGACATTCCTTTTTTCATTTTTTGATGTGCTTCATCAATCAGGTAGTCGAGCAGATTGAACAACCTCGTGCGTTTATAAATCCGCAGGTGATTGTTGTTTTCCAGCATTTGGTTAAAGAGCGACAAGCCGGTTTTTATCTCATCGATATTTTCCAATGGCTCTTTTTTCATTAATTTCTGGTAGGCATTTATTTGCCGTCCGTTGAGATAAGCAACGATTTTTCTGAGTTGATCGAGTCTCACTGCATCGGCTTCCGCACATTCGTCGAACCATGCGGTTGCTGAAACTGCTTGTCTGTAACGCCTGTACTGTATTACGGGTTGATCGATGTTTTTTACGGACACACTTGCTGCGGCGCGAACTACAAAATCGTATTCGGGTAAGATTTTATAACGTTCATTGTAATACAAATCCGGTTTCCATAATATTTTTTTCCTGAAAAAAAGAGAAGAATGCAGTGTGTGGTTGCCGGTAAGTAAATATACTTTCAGTTGGCCGGGCGAGCATACCGGTTGTGAAAATTGCTGCCCGGTAAACTGACCTTCTCCATCAATAACGGTTGCCTGTCCGCCAATCATATCAATCGTTTTGTGTGTTTCCAGGTAGTTGTATTGATTTTGCAGCCTGTCTGCGTGGGCGATGTGATCGGAATCCATAACGCAGATATACTTACCACGCGCTTTTTGCATACCGGTATTCAGCGCCTTGCATTTTCCCTGATTTTGTTGGAGCGGGATGTATAAGATTTTGGGATCGTGGTGCGCACAGATCTTTGCATGCGTTTCATCGGTAGAGCCATCGTTGATGATGATCAATTCAAAATCGGTAAACGTTTGGTTTAGGATACTGTTGATCGCATCATCAACATACTTTTCCGTGTTATAACAGGGCATCACCACAGAAATGGATACTGTATATTTCTTCACGGCAACATTGTTGTTGGTAAAACGAAATGTGGCGGGAAATCTCAGTATGCTATCGTAAAAATCCTGAAGCAATCTTATGTTCTGCTTCTTAAACCGGTCCTTACAATACCGGATCTTGCGCCATAAGCAAGGTAAGATTTTTTATGATATATTCATAAAAACAGGTACCTTATATACGCTTATCATCCTCTATCTATGAGCAACTATTCAATCTCTACCTACATTATCAATCTTCCCGAAAGAACCGAACGGCTGTCGCATATACTGCAGCAATTTGAGCATCGGGAAGAGTTCGATGTCCATGTGATCGAAGCTTGTCGCAATGCAATCGGCGCTGTGGGTCTTTGGAACAGTCTCGTAAAAATTATCACCCATGCATCAGGCAGGGACGAAGATGTGATTATTGTTTGTGAAGACGATCATCAGTTCACCCGTCACTATTCAAAAGCACTTTTGTTTCAACAGATCGAAGAAGCCTATGTTCAGAGATGCGATATTTTATGTGGTGGTATTAGCGGTGGATTTAAATACGCCTTACCGTTAACCCAAACACGCTTCTGGGTGGATGGCTATTATTGCAACCAGTTTGTCATCCTCTTCAAAAGTTTTTTCAACACCATACTGGAGCATTCGTTTAACAGCGCTACAAAAGTAGATATCACCCTTACATCGTTAACGGCCAACAAAATGGTGATACATCCGTTCATCTCTACACAAAAGCCTTTTGGCTATTCCGATGTTACCCCGCACAACAACGAAAATCCAGATTGGGTTCGAAACCGGTTTGACGAAGCTAGTCTCCAACTCGATTTGATTAAAAGGATTTTTTACACCTATTATTCCTGACAGAGCTTGCTATCTTCCGATGCTGGTTGATTTAATCATATCATAATATAAGCGTTGCAATAGGCGCATATCTCTTGTAATGATGAGGGCAGTGGCCTTCAATCCATTTTTATATTCTATGTTTTTTTTAATATTAGTCTGCAGTCCATTATCAAGACGGATGGTGGATAGATAGCCGCTGTCCGATGATATCCTCGAAATGTAATTCAGGTGTCCTATTACAAAACCGGCTTCCTGATATGGGTATGCATCAAAACGGAGTTGCACCTGCATGCCGGTATCGATCTTGCCGAGATTGCCCTGAGCGAGGTAAACAAACATGTGGGAATTATTATCACCCGGATTTACATAGGCTAGCAGTTTCCCCTGCTCTACAAATTGGTTCTGCTGCACAGGTAACGCGTATACCAGCGTTCCATCTACGGGAGCGGTAACAATACACTGACGTTTCCATTCATCAATACTGCTTTTTAAGGTTTGCAATGATTGTTCAAATGTCATTTTTTGCTGCGCGATATCATGGTCCAGTTGTTCCAAATCTTTGAGCTGGTCTCTTTGCTGGTTTTGGTTACTTAGGATACTGGAATTGATTTGCGGAATTGATTTCTGATTATTTATGAGCCGGCTTTCTTCCTGCCGGTATTCACTTAAGGAAATCACTTTTTCCTTGTACAGGCGCTCATACATTTTAAACGTATTGTCGGCGATCTGGCTGTCCTTCAGTTCTAGATTCTTCTGCTTATCGAGCTCATTGCTCATTTTACTGATCGATGTCATGTTATGCAGCAGCATCTGTTTTTTCCGGTTGTAAAACCCATTTATATAATAATCTGTGAACTGCTGCAATGCAGTTGTATATGTTTGATAAGCCGCCTGTATATTACCGAGGTTTTTAAAATGCTCTTTGTACAGGTCTGGGATTTTTTCAATTTTTCCATCTATCAAAAAACTAACGGTGCTGTCTAACTGTGCAGATAATTGCAATGCTTCTTCCGGATTGGTGGTGCTTTCTATCCAGGCGATTTTGTCATTTCTTTTTACCTGTTCCCCATTTGTAACAAACAATCGTATCAATCTTCCTGTT
>DASVMC010000858.1:0-2272 GCA_036384555.1 Niabella sp.
TTCTGTTATTAATTCTTTTGCAATACTTATATGCACTGATCTCAATTTTGTATAGGGGTATAATGAATAAATGTACCGGATTTTAAAAAAAACAGTACGTTTTTTGTTTAGATGGTTGTCAGATTTGAAGGAGACGATAACTTTAAGATCATGGAACCAACCGATCAAATTCTGGCGCTGCGTGAGCGGTCGCAGCAACTTTACAGATCCGGCAAATACCGCGAAGCCGTTGAGCAACTGATCGGGGCCTGGGAACTGCTGCCTATGCCCCGGGAAACAGCTGGTTTCAGTAACGTACTGGCCGGGGAAATTGCAATATCTTATCTTGAAGACCTGCACAATTATACTGAGGCACTCAGGTGGGCCGGTATCCTGGCAGATTGCCATAAAAATAAAATCGATTCAGGGGAAGGCGCATTCCTGAAAGGCAAGATTTATTATGAAATGCAGCAACCGGAGCGGGCTAAAGAACAATTCAGTATTGCCTTGAAGAAATCCGAGGGCCGGGCTTTTGAAGGCGCAGATAAAAAATACCTGGAACTTTTAAAGATTAAAGAATGAGCAACTCTTCTTATTTAAAAAAATATTTTATCTCTGGTATTCCGGGCAGCCGTATTGCCCTGTATAGCAAAAGGAGACAGCGGAGTTACTACCATTAACACGTATTATAAAAACGGCAATATAAAAAGTGTACATCATCAGGAATTGTTTAATAGGTGCGGAGTGCCGGATATGAGCCGGTGGTTGCCGGTATAATAGCGATGGCAGATTTATAAAAATAAAAAATAGATTTATGGAATTACCTTATGAAATCCAGATGCAGGTTGACCAGCTCTTTGAGCAAAACGAAGTTTGCTATGAAAAAGGCGACTATGACCAGTGCATTGCGCTGCATAAGCAGGCCTGGAGCCTGTTTCCTGAACCAAAAATTGAATACGAAGCGGAAGGATATTCCCTGATAGAAGGGCTGGTGGATTTATTGCTGACGCAGAACTATAAAATAGAGGCTGAGCAATGGATAAAAGTGTTGCGGCAGTTCAGTTGCAGCGATTCCGGGGAAACGGATGGAGCAGCTGTAATGGAGGAGACAATTTATGATCAGATAGAAGAACTGTCGGAGCAGGGTAATGTATTGGCAGCAGCAGCAGCTTATTCCGGTGCAATACAGAAATTTACCGCGGCCCTGGTTTTGTTGCCCGAACCAAAAATGAATTGGGAAGCAGCTACCTGGCTGTATGCAAGTATCGGCGATATGTATTATTGGCAGGAAGATTACCCCGCTGCAAGAGAGCATCTTTACAATGCGCTAAACGGCCCTGACGGACAGCAAAATGCTTTTATACACCTGCGGCTGGGACAGGCGCTCCGCCGGCTTCATGAACAGGATAAAGCGCTGGAGCACCTGCTGAGAGCCTACATGCTGGAAGGCGGTGACATCTTTAAAGAAGAAAAAGATGATTTTAAATTTTTGTCGGCTAATGTACGGGGTATTAAATGATGAAGCAATGCTGTTTTTTATTAAGTCTGCTGGCTTCAATGCAAGCCTGTTCGCAAACAACGTTTGATTTAAGCGCCGCAACATTCAAAGAGCAGGATACGGTCTTACTTAAAGAAGCACAATACCACAAAGGGTTGATGTATGACCGAAAGGACCTGGTTTCTTATGGGATCAACAATAACACCCGTTTTTCGTTCGGGTATTATATTCCGGAGCATATAGAGTTGCTTGGCTGTAATGACCTGCTGACGGGCTATGCCTTCCGTATTTGTTCTTATAATGATCAGGAAAAAGTCAAAGAATACCTGCTGCAGAAATTCCCGGGGTTGAAGCGGATAGATTCTTCAAAATGGGGAAATACATATCAGTATAGGAATAGTGCAATTGTCATCTGGTTGCAAACCATTCCGGAAAACAATTTCAGCAATAAAAGGAATGCGTACCTGGATGTCAAGTCCCGTAGTTTATATAATGAAATTGAGACGCTTGAACGAAAATACCGGGCTAAGCGTTCAAAAAAGTAAAGAACACCGGTCTTTATCTGTTTGTCAATTGTTCTGAAAGTGATGGTGCTGCTGTTGTAAACCTCATTGTTTGATTATCGGGTTTATGTTAATTTAAAAGGATTTCATCCAGAAATATCCAGCCTTTGTCGCCTTTTCCCCGGTGCCATGCGGGTAAATGAGCTACCGGCTTTGCCACCAGTTTTAGTACTTTTACCTGCCGTGCCGGGAAATTACAGTCATACCCGGTAGAAAAGGGAACTGTTTTAGG
>DASVMC010000859.1:0-6311 GCA_036384555.1 Niabella sp.
GCCTCTTTCAGCAAGCGGCAGCGTTGCTTATATTGGATTAGGAATTCTGATCCTGGGGATCCTGCTGCGTTTTTTTATTATAGCATCTTTAGGAAGGTTTTTTACAACCAATGTTACCATAAGACAAAACCATCTATTAAAAACAGATGGTTTTTATAAATATATCCGGCATCCTGCCTATGCGGCATCTTTGTTGTCTTTTGCGGGATTTGGGATCTCGCTGAATAACCGGATCGCTCTGATCGTTGTGATCATTGCCGTAGGACTGGCCTTTTATAACCGCATCCGCATTGAAGAAAAACTCCTTATCAAACATTTCGGACAGGAATATAGCACCTATATGAAAACGACCTGGCGCCTGATCCCTTTTATTTTTTAGTAATACCCCGGTTGGGCAAGAGTAAAAAATAAGGCCATGCAGACATATAGGGACATAAGTTAGTAAAGCTTTGCTGCTCCCGATTCATCGGAACTATGCAGGCTACCCGGAACGCTGACGGGCTTGCGTTACTTTACTGCTTCCATACATTATTTTCTCGGTTGCTATCCGGCAATTGATGCCCCGGATCGATAATGACGGAAATAACCGGTGATGTGGTTTTTACCTGGATGGTTCTTTTGGCGCCTTGCTGCCAGGTCTCCACCGGTACCCTGATCGTTTGTTTGTGTCCGTTGGTTTCGGTGATCTCCATAAGAACCGGCATCACCATCTGTTCTTTGTTTTCAATTGTGACGATTGCTCCTTTTTGAGGATTGCCGTCAACATAGTTTACTCCGGTTACTGCCTGGTCCAGTTCCCAGTTATTATAAAACCATTCCCGCCAGAACCAGCTCAGATCTTCTCCGGCAGTGTTTTCCACCGACCGGAAAAAATCGACAGGGGACGGGTGTTTAAAAGCCCAGTTCCTGGTATACGTACGAAATGCATAGTCAAAACGGTCTTTTCCCAGGATGATATCACGTAATAATACCAGGCCAAAAGCAGTTTTAAAATATGCTAAAGGATGCACGTATTTGTAATCCATCGCATCCGGAGCCGTTAAAAGAGTGGGTCCGTCCTTGGTGGCTTTTATGACCGGGATAATTTCATCGGCCGGATTACCGCCCTTAGGAGCATATTCTCCGTCGCGCTTGGGCGCAAAGATGCCTTTATTAAAATCTTCCTGTGCATAAATATCAATAAAGGTATTAAAGCCCTCGTCCATAAACGGATAGCGGCGTTCATCAGAACCAACGATCATAGGATACCAGGTATGTCCGATCTCGTGAGAGACCAATGCCCATAATCCTTTACCGCCTTCTTTGTAATAATCAAATGCAAGCGCCGGAAACTCCATGCCACCGATAGGCCCGGCTACATTCGTGGCTTCGGGATAAGGATATTCAAACCATCTTTTGGAAAAATCTTCAACGGAGGCTTTTACATATTCGGTTGCATGATTCCATTCGCTCTTACCCTGGATACTTTCTTCCGGATACACAGATTGCGCAAAAGCGGTTTTGCCAGATGGGAGGTTTATTTTTGCCCCATCCCATATAAAGGCCCCCGAAAGGGCGAAAGCAACATCGCGGGTATTGTTCATCGCAAAATGCCAGGTCGCAGTGCCGCTGGTTTTTTTAGTTACTACAGATTTGCTGATGTCCTCTGGCGAATGGATGATAACGGTTTTATCGGATAAACGGGCTTTTGAAAGATTGGTAAGCGCTTTGGTGCTCAATACCTCTTTCTCATTCAATAACCTGCCCGAACCTACTGCCAGCATACCTGCCGGTGCCGTTATTTTATAGTCGATATTGCCGTATTCAAAATAGAACTCGCCCCCTCCGATATAGGGCAGCGTATTCCAGCCGTTAAGATCATCGTATACACACATACGCGGAAACCAGTAGCCGAATTCATAGATTTTCCCGTTTTTTGTTTGCAGGATTCCTGCCCTGTCAGCTGCAGAAGACGGATGTATCCGGAATGAAAAACTGATTTTGAGCTTTAGTGACTTGCCGGGTGCAAGCGCTTTTTTTAACCGGAGCTGCATACGGGTATCCTGTATGATATAGTCAGCACCCTGTAACTGACCGTTATCGTCCACCGCTACCTGCGAAAACTGAAACCCTTTATCGGAAGTTGCCTGTACCCCCGGCTTTGTCAGCGATTGTGCACGGGAATCTTCCTTATCGGCATTCTGGTCCAGCTCCAGCCAAAGGTATTCCAGGGTATTAGGACTTTCATTAAGGTACTCGACTGTTTCAGTTCCGCTAAGTACCTGCGTGGCGGTATCAAATGTTGCATCTATAGAATAGTTAGCCCGGTTTTGCCAGTATTTTGGTCCCGGTGTGCCATCAGCAGCGCGGAATTCATTGCCGTTATAACTGTAAAAGCCGGGTGCGAACGCTTTATTGGGATCATAGTTTTGAGCTGTTCCGGCAACGGAATATAAAATACAAACGGACAATACAAAAAATTTATACATCAGATTCATCGTTTGTTTAAAGTAAATGTAAAAGCTATTCAAGGCCTTTGCTGATCATTTTCTCCTCAAATGTAAAAAGAACAGCGCTCTTTTTTGACTAAAGCGGGCGTGAAGGGTCAGAAAAAGCAATTTTTTACCAATAAAAGATAGCTGCATGGTATAATTATTTTACAGGGATTGGCAAAAAATTTGCATCCCGTATTTGTTGTATCCTATACAGAGAACAAATGAAAATTGCAAAAGCATACCGAATAGAAACAGACCGGCTTGTAATTCGCTGTTACCAGCCCTCAGATGCATCAAAGCTAAAAGAAGCCATTGATAACAGTCTGGATCATTTACTTCCCTGGATGCCCTGGGCAAAAAATGAGCCGGAAGATTTGGAAACGAAGATCAATCGGCTAAGGCAGTTTCGGGGCTGGTTTGATTTAGATAAGGATTATGTGTTTGGTATATTTGATAAAGAGGAAGCCTCATTAATAGGATCAACGGGTCTTCACACGCGGGTGGGCGACGCTGCGAGGGAAATCGGCTATTGGATCAGCGCGGCATATACGGGAAAGGGCTTTGCTACAGAAGCGGTAAGCGCGCTGACTAAAGTGGGGTTTGAAATTGAAGATCTGGAAAGGATTGAAATCCATTGTTCTCCTGATAACCTGCGAAGCCAGAACATTCCCCGAAAACTTGGTTATAAACTGGAAGCTACTTTACTGCAGCGGGCTGTTGATACTTACGGCAACCCGCGCGATACGATGATCTGGAGTATTTTTAAAGCAGCTTATGCAGCGCATCCCATAAAACAAATGGAATTAAAGGTATTTGATGCAATAGGCCGGCGGCTTCTTTTTTAATACCGTTTTACGGACAGCACTGTTCAGTCAATGGCCGCTGCTGATGTCAGTATGCTGCTTTATTGGCGGTGCTGATTTTGCTGAGCGCTGCGGAATCGAAATTGCAGTTCTTTAAAACCGAAATAATAAAGGGGGTTTTGTGTGCCACATAGGCATCGATATCATCCGGATAGCGTGCTGCCAGCTCTTTTTTCAGCGAGCTGTATGCCTGAATACTGGTGGGGTTTGTTCTTAAATGATCTCTGAAACAAAGGTGATTTTTTAAACTGATACTGTTTTGCAGACAAACATATAAATGATGCCGGGGCCAGATCTGTGCTGCTTCTTTTGGAACAGTGCTGTTTTCCTGTCCAAATGCATAACGGCTTTCAATACCCAGGTCACCCCTGTATGTATAACCGAGCGCTTCCAGGCGGGATATGATTGTATTGAGCTTCCGGTCTTCTTTTATGATGATGTCAATATCAAGAACCGGTTTGGCTGCAAGACCCGGAACGGAAGTGCTTCCAACATGCTATATATCTTCAATAAGTGCTCCCAGCTGTTTCTGATAAACTGCTTTTAGCTCTGAAAACTGCTGAGACCATTCTGACTGGTAATCTTCAATTATTATTTTAGTGGCCATAGGAACGGATTGAATAGGTGAATGCACCGACTCTTCCGGACGTTGAAATATGCGGCACCCGTCTGCAGCAGGCAAATCCAATCCGGCAGGTATGTTATGACCCTGCAGGATAAACTATTTGGAAATAATGTCTTTCCCAAAATAAGGGATCAATACCTTTGGCAGCCTGATAGAATCGCCCTGCTGAAAGTTCTCCAAAATACACGCAAAAATGCGCGGCAATGCAAGCGAGCTGCCGTTCAGGGAATGCGCCAACTGTGTTTTACCGTTCTCATCCTTGAAGCGGATCTTCATCCGGTTGGTCTGATAAGACTCAAAATTGGATACAGAACTTACCTCCAGCCAGCGTTCCTGCGCAGCGCTGAACACTTCAAAATCGTATGTCAGTGCAGCAGTAAAGGACATATCTCCCCCGCAAAGACGTAAAATGCGGTAAGGCAATTCCAGGCTTTGCAGCAACTGCTCTACGTGTGCTACCATTTTGTCTAGTGCTTCATAACTTCTTTCCGGGTGTGTAAGCTGCACGATCTCTACTTTTTCAAATTGATGCACCCGGTTCAGACCGCGGACATCCTTGCCAAAACTTCCTGCTTCCCTTCTGAAACAGGGGGAATAGGCCGTCATTTTTACCGGTAACTGCTCCTGTTTCAAAATGGTATCCCGGTAAATATTGGTTACCGGTACTTCCGCAGTCGGTATTAAGTAATAATTGTCTGCGGGCATGTAATACATTTGTCCCTCTTTATCCGGTAATTGTCCCGTTCCAAATGCAGACGCTTCATTTACCATGAACGGAGGCAGGTATTCCGTGTAACCTGCATCCAGGTTATAATTAAGGAAGTATTGTACTAACGCACGTTGCAGCCGCGCACCCTGCCCTTTGTACAAAGGAAAGCCGCTGCCGGTAATTTTTGCCCCGGTTTCAAAGTCTACGAGATCAAATTCTTTTATGAGGTCCCAGTGAGGAACAGCTCCTTCGGGCAATACAGGTTGCACACCGCCTTCGCGTACTACTTCATTATCTGTAGCGCCGTTGCCCGGAGGCACCAGCTCAGCAGGAAGATTAGGTACCAATACAAGCTTTTCGTACAACATTTTTTCTATGTCGGCGAGCTGATCACTGATGGGCTGTAATTTTTTCTTTGCTGCCGCAACTTCTGTCTTTTTTGCTTCAGCTGCTTCTTTATCGCGCCGGGCCATTAACTGGCCTATTTCCTTAGATGCACTGTTTACAGCCGACTGGGTGGTGTCAAAAGCCAACTGCGCTTTTTTACGCTGATCGTCAAGAGAAATGATCTCGTCAACTAACGCAAGGTCTTTGAAGTTCTTAACTGCCAGTCGTTTCTTAACTGCCTCAGGGTCCTGCCGCAATACCTGTAATTGTAACATCTTTAAAAAATTTTTGCAAAGATAAACGATTGTTGCTGGATGCTCTATTCTTGATGCCCAATATCCGTCGCTAACCCGCATCAGGAACCAGTATCCGGCATCCGGTATAAACTTTATGAATTAATAATTGTTTTAAGCACCGTTAAACAAGCGGAATCAAACCGTAATATTTAATACTTTTGCGCGTTATGCAGTTACAAAAGAATAAGCCGGTCGCCATTTGGCTGTTTATCGGCGCCGGAATGATCATTATACAGGTTTTATTAGGAGGCATTACCCGTTTAACCGGTTCGGGGCTTTCCATAACAGAATGGCAGCCTATTCTTGGGGCTTTACCCCCAATGAACCAGCAGGCCTGGACAGAAGCTTTTAATAAATACAAAGAGATTGCGCAGTTTAAATACATTCACAACTACTTTACTTTACAGGATTTTAAGTCTATTTATTTCTGGGAATGGCTGCACCGGGACTGGGCCCGTCTGATGGGTATTGTATTTATTATACCCTTCGTTTATTTTATTCTGAAAAGGAAGATTGACCGCAGCATGCTTTGGCCCATGATCATTTTATTCATATTAGGCGGCCTGCAAGGCGCTATCGGGTGGATCATGGTAAAGAGCGGCGTAGGAACAGATCTGGTTTATGTAAGTCCTGTCCGCTTAGCGATTCACTTTCTGGCAGCATTGCTGTTACTGTGTTATGTAATCTGGTTTGCACTGAAGCTGACCGTTCCGGACCAGCAACTGGCGCACGATACGGGCGTCCGTAATTTTAATATACTGCTGCTGGCAGTGATTACGTTACAGCTGATCTATGGAGCTTTTATGGCCGGTACGCACGCCGCTAAGGCCGCCATTACCTGGCCAAGCATTAATGGAGCCTGGTATCCGGGAGATCAAATGTTCAACGAAGGAAGTTTCCTGAGTGATATCACCCATAATTTTATCACTATCCAGTTCATACACCGGGGCCTGGCGT
>DASVMC010000860.1:0-2698 GCA_036384555.1 Niabella sp.
CCGGTACAGCCTGGTTCCGCTTTTTTATAGCCGAACATAAAAAGGACCGTTACAGGCTTTGGGTATCCATTGCCACTGACCAGCACATTTACCGATGTATCCAATACCCGGCCATGGAAGATGGGCGGCCATCACCAGCGCCCTGTTATGGTAACAGTGTTCCAGGAGCCTGTTACGCGTAGCAATTCCCACATCAAAATCCACGTCCCATTGCGTGCCCCAGTCCGGTTGCGCAATTAACAAGGGCGAATGAACAACATCTACCAGATTTGTAATTGAACGATCACCCGCAGCAACGGTGAAAACGATATGACCCGGCGTATGACCGGGAGCCGTTTTTGTAGTCAGGCAGGAGAATAACTCATCACCGGGTTCAAATACCTGCAGGCGGCCCCGTATTTGGGCAAGGATCGACTTTATCAGACCTGCACCGGATTTGCCACCTTCGGGATGTTTGCTTTTAGAAAAATCAGGTTGCGCAGCCATCCAAAATTCAAGTTCCGGCCGGGCAATATGATACCGGGCATTGTGATAAATAAAGGTTCCGTCCCTGGCTAAAATCCCGCCTATATGATCGCGGTGCGCATGTGTAATCAGTATATCGGTTATATCACCCGGTGCAAAGCCTGCGGCATTCAGGCTATACAGCAGCTTCCCGGCATTTTCAGGATCATGATACCCTTCACCGGTATCAACCAGTATAACACGACCTTCCTGCCGGATCAACATCACGTTGATGGGAGCCTCATAGAACGTTTCCGGCAGGTAAAGCTGGTTCAATTCACTGCGCACCAATTCCGGCGGAATACCTGGTGCCAGAACGGGCTGAGGGTTACCTATATCAAAATAACCATCTGAAAGTATAGCAACCTGCAGCCCGTTAAATGGAATATTTATATACCCTGCATTTTTATTACGCTCCTTGTTATGATGCTCCATAAATAAATTCTATTGATCAGATTGCTTTCCGGTCTTGTTTTCTAACGGTCAACCTTAGCATCAGCAATGTTATGAAAAACCAACCACCGTCTGAACTTCTCACCATCCTTCGGTATAAAATGCATTATCTTCCCGTTTTTTAATAGCAAGGTGAAAATACCCGCTGCGCTGGCAAATTTGCTGATTTCTTTTATACCTGGGATCAGGTCCTCATATCGGGAGTTAATAAGTTCTTCAATTGATGCAGCATTGCCTGGTGTACAGTTCATTTCAAAAATGATTTTAGTGATAGAATACAATAAGAAGTAACGGCACCAGGTTTTTAAGAACCCAAAGATGTCATCCCGTTACCGGGTTTAAAAATCTTATTCGGTTGAGAACGGCTTTATTCCTGAACGAACGATAGCCTTTCCAACGAATTTTCAAAAGTCAGCTTCCCTGTATTTCAGTCCGGTAACCACAACCCCGCCAATACTTTTCCAAATGCATCAGGATATACAGACATCTTACTTCAGGAAGCCGGGCGTGCAAAGCTCATATATTCAACCACATGAAAAAAATCAATACAGCTATTTCTATTGTAAAAAACAGTATTTAATTAGTAAAAAACGAATTTATTGGCTGGCTTACTTTAGCTGTATCCATTATTCCTTTAAAGTTTTATAAAACCAGCCTTGCATATTTTTTCCAATAGTATAAAAGTAAATCAGTGCCAAAGACGGCTGTTTATACATTGGCGGTAAGACCGTTTTACGTACCGCCGTATGCATTGAGAGTAGCTATTACATAATTTATTGTACATTTATAGGATACCTTATAAAGATCTTGAATTATCTTGCCCGCAATTTTGTTGCAGCATTCATTTATAAAAATGACGCACAGATTTATTGAATGATCCAGACCCTACAGTATGAAAGAACTAGACGTATTCCAGCACACCTGCACTCCACAAAAAAACCACCAGATTAGTGTAAGAACCATCAAAGAATTACTGAATCATGTACCACAGCAGCTCTATCGGCCTCACCGTGTAAATTTTTACGTAATACACCTTTATACAACAGGGCATGGTATGCATCAGGTAGACTTTAAAAACATTGTGGTAAAGCCCGGGCGGATGGTTTTTATTTCAAAAGGACAGGTACATAACTTCGATCCGAAAGCAGCATATGATGGGCTGGCGCTGATGTTTACGGAAGACTTTTTCGGGCGTGCTGATTTCTATCAGCAATTCCTGCATAAAAGCACCATGTACCATGATCCATTGCAGCCGTCCTACTTTGACACAGGAGATCGTTTTGAGGAGCTGAGTAACCAGTTCTGGTATATTATGAAAGAGCAAAAAAGACGTGTACACGATTTGCAGGAATTGCTGTTGCACAATTACCTCACCAATATTCTGTTCATTGCAGAATCAGAATATGGCCGCCGGCATAAAAAGATGGCTGCTTCAGGCCACAACCAGCTGGTTGCAAGATTTAAAAGCCTGGCGAATAATCACCTGCGGGAGCAATGGCCAATAAAATATTATGCCCGGGAATTAAATATCACACAACGCACCCTTGAAAACGCTTTTGAAAAGGCAGAACAGACAACTCCCAAAAAATGGTTAATAGAAAGAACGATCCTGGAAATCAAGCGGCTTCTTTGTTACGAGGAAGATCTTCCCATAAAAGGCATATCAGACCTGCTCGGATTTAAAGAAGTATCCAACTTTGTAAAGTTCTTTAAAACGGAAACAGGCGCTACCCCATCAGCA
>DASVMC010000861.1:0-6032 GCA_036384555.1 Niabella sp.
CGTACCTGGCTTCCGGAGGTAACGGCCAGGTATACCGTACTACCACCAACCCGGGCATTGCTACCGGTGACGGGGTGGCGATGGTATATCGGGCAAAGGGAAGAATTGAAAACATGGAATTCATCCAGTTCCATCCCACCGCCTTGTTTGAACCCGGCCTGACGGGCCAGGCGTTTTTAATAACCGAGGCTGTGCGCGGTGATGGCGGCATACTCCGCAACAAGGAAGGTGAAGCCTTTATGGAACGCTATGATGAGCGCAGGGATCTTGCCCCGAGGGATATTGTCGCCCGCGCTATTGACAATGAAATGAAGCGGACAGGCACCGAGCACGTATGGCTCGATTGCCGGCACTTTCAGCTGGACAAATTCCTTGAGCATTTTCCTACCATTTATGAAAAATGCAAAAGCATCGGCATTGATATTACAAAAGACATGATCCCCGTTTCGCCGGCGGCGCACTATAGCTGCGGCGGCATAAAGGTAGACGAGTGGGGCCAGACCTCTATCCGCAACCTGTACGCCGTTGGAGAATGCAGCAGTACCGGCCTGCACGGGGCTAACCGGCTGGCAAGTAACTCTCTCTTAGAGGCAATGGTCTTTGCGCACCGCTGTTTTGAGCATATTTCAAAAAAAGCGCAGGCGCATGAACTGAACGAACACCGTTATGCCGGCCAGATCCCTGAATGGAATGCACGGGGCACCATGCAGCCGAAAGAGATGATCCTGATCACGCAAAGTTTAAAAGAATTGCGCCAGATCATGACCGACTACGTAGGGATCGTACGCAACAACATCCGCTTGCAACGGGCTTCCCGCAGGCTGGATCTTCTTTGGGAGGAAACGGAACAGTTGTACAGGTCCAGCAGGGTTTCTCCCCAGCTGCTGGAGTTGCGGAATCTGATAACAGTGGGATACCTGATCGTTAAAGGCGCTATGTTCAGAAGGGAAAGCCGGGGATTGAACTATAATACAGACTATCCTGAAAAGAGTTCTATCGTTCAGAATGTTGTTTTGTAATTTTGCAGCCGGCTGCAGTAACGATCAATCAGCTTTCTTGCGTCGCACACCTGTACTGCAACTTATATGGCATCAGTAAGTTTAAGCGTCCGGCGTTCGGGCTCAAACCTCAAAAAGAATATAGTGTATTATATCGTTTACGGTTTTTTGTATTTGTGCTCACTGCTTCCCCTGCGGGTGCTGTACCTGCTTTCTGATTTTTTCTATTTTATTGTCTACTACATTATTGGTTACCGGAAAAAAGTAGTGCTGGATAATCTGGCTATTGCCTTTCCCGAAAAATCCGTACAGGAGCGTGAACGGATCGCCAAAGACTTTTATCATAAGTTCATCGATTCACTGATTGAGACCGTAAAGGTGCTTTCGGCACCAGCGTCATTTTTTGAAAAGCGTTTTACCGGCAACTGGGAAATGGTGAATCAGTATTATGATCAGCACCGGAGCGTACAGTTGCATTTAGGCCATACATTTAACTGGGAATGGGGTAATGTACAGGTGGTACGTAAAATAAGGCACCAGTTCCTGGGTGTATATCTTCCCATTTCCAACCCATCCATTAACCGTGTTTTTAAAAAGCTGCGTTCTAAAAGTGGCGCAATTCTGCTGGATGCCATTCGGATGACCCGGGAGTTTATGCCCTACCGCCGCAGCATGTATTGCCTGGGATTGATCGCAGACCAGAGTCCGGGCCGCCCTCATAAAGCAAAATGGTTTACCTTTTTTAACCGGAAAACGGCATTTACGGTCGGGCCTGCCAAAAGCGCCATTACCAATAATGCCGTCGTATTGTTTGCTTCCATCCAGCGGGTAAGGCGGGGTTATTATAATGTAACATTTACCCTTGCAGAAGAAAATCCCAAAATCAACAGTACAGAAAATGAACTCACAAAAAAGTTTGTCCGTTTTCTGGAAAGCACGATCCGCCAGCATCCTGATATGTGGCTTTGGAGCCACCGCAGGTGGAAATATGAATGGAAAGAAGGGGATGAAATGGGTGAATAAGCTACAAATCTGAAACAATCCCTGTTTTTTTAAAGTAATTTTCCGTTTGCTGCGTCATCCTTACTGATGCAGGAGCAAAAAGCGTCCATATTGGCAGCCGAAAAGGATCAAAATATCATTCAGGCCGTAAAGGACTACGGCAGCCGGCTTTTTGGTTTCATTCGCAAAAATGTAAACACAGATGCGGATGCCGAAGATATTCTGCAGGATGTTTGGTATCAATATGCCAACGTGAGCGCAACGCAGACCATTGAACAGGTCAGTGGCTGGCTGTTTAAGGTTGCCCGCAACAAGATCACCGATAAATACCGGAAGAAAAAGGCGGATCTGATTGATGATCTTCAGCACGAAAATGAAGAGGGAACCATTCAATTCAGGGAACTGCTTTTTACACTGGACAATGACCCTGAACTGGCCGATATAAAGAAATTGTTCTGGGAAGAATTGTTTAATGCGCTGGATGAGCTACCCGAAAATCAGCGACAGGTATTTGTACTGAATGAACTGGAAGATATGACCCTGCAGGAAATCGCCGATCAGTACGGAGAAAATATTAAAACAATTATCAGCCGGAAACGCTATGCCGTACAGCATTTGCGCAACCGCCTGCAATATTTATATGATGAGCTCATTAATTATTAAATTACATTATTATGAATTATAAAAGAAGAAGGCCGCCGGCATTTGTTTTTGTTTTCATTGCAATCATTGCGCTTCTTGCTATCGGGGGGCTGGTAATGCTGCTTTGGAACGCCATACTGCCGGATCTCCTCAGCACAAAAAAGATCAGCTACTGGCAGGCGGTAGGTCTGCTGGTGCTTACCAAAATTTTACTCAGCCCGTTCCGTCCCGGAGGAGGCCCTAAAAAACATTTCGGACCAGGCGAGCGGTTACATGAAAAATTCAAACACATGACGCCCGAAGAACGGCAGCAATTCCGTAAGCAGTGG
This sequence comes from Niabella sp., assembly GCA_036384555.1. Classification (GTDB taxonomy): domain Bacteria; phylum Bacteroidota; class Bacteroidia; order Chitinophagales; family Chitinophagaceae; genus Niabella. The sequence goes on from DASVMC010000861.1 coordinate 2,972, forward strand.
AGGGAGCGTTTCAGAAACGATTGGAGGAACCATTGCACCCCTGGCAGGGAAACTACTAATGAATAAAAATAATCTTAAGCCGAAACATATAAAAAAATGGGTTATGAACATAAACGGATACACACAGCCAAAATATAATGTACCAATCAATATTGAGGAACGAGATGACTGCTACCGGTTAATTATTTATGCAACCGGGTTCCCCGAGGAACGTATTACAACTGTGATCTCCAATGATACCCTTACTGTAAAGGGGGAACGGGATTATGATGAGGAGGCGCATATAGAATTTATCAAACAGGAATTCCCCATCAAATCATTTGAACGCTCTTTACACCTGAACGGTATAGTAGAAACAGATTGTATTTCCAGCCGTTTTGATGAAGGTGTATTAACTATTTTTTTACCGAAAAAACAGGAAACAACATTGCAGCATATCAGAGAGCAGCTTGACATCGCTTTTATGGGCTGAACAGTTGGTCCGCAAAAAGAAACCGGCGCCTGGATCAGCTACCCGGTCGGAGACTTCCTTCCAAGCGTAGCGGCACTGTTTACAATTTCTGCACTCACTGCTCTCTTGTCCTGGATGTTCTTTTTCTTATCCTGCTAAGGCTTTCGGGCTCTATCCCTAACAGGGACGCAATATACTTTAACGGTACCCGCCGCATCATTTCCGGGTCGTTCTGCAGCAGTTCCAGGTAACGCATTTCAGGAGATTTTATACGGCGTTGTGTGGTCATGCGGACCTCGTTAATGAACAGTGCTTCTGCCATTTTTCTTCCAAGCCGTTCAAAAATTTTTGCCTTGTTATAACTTTCCTGCATTTTATCAAAATGCATCCGGAACAGAATGGTTGTTTCCAGGGCTTCAATACAGATCGCAGAAGGTTGTCTTGTTAGAAAAGCAGCGTACTCGGAAAACCACATATCCTCCCGGAATACCCGAAAGGTCTGTTCTTTTCCCTCCGTTTCCCCATAATAGCGTACCAATCCTTTATCAATATAGTACACATAGTTGACCAATTCTCCTATGCGAATGATCTTTTCGTACTTTTTAAATGTTCTTACTTCGGTTAATGAAAGAAAGTAGGTCAGTTCCTCTTCAGCAAACTGCAGAATGTTCCCCAGGTTCCTGGTCAGGTTGTCATACATATGGTTTATTTATTTACAAAACAATGATCATCAAATACCTGTCCTGCAAATATTATTCCTTATTTTTTTTTGGCAGGTTTTCCTATTGCATACCGGATGCCACCCAGGAGATGCTTCAGGAATAAAGGATCTGTGTACGATTCGTCAACATGCCCCAGTTCTGTGTAAAATACGCGGCCGCCTTCAAAATTATGGTACCAGGCCATTGGATGAAATGCACCGTTTACGCCTCCTTCATAACTGGTTTCATCGATGCTGATCAGTACATGAATATCTTTATTGATGTCTTTAAAATTATACCACTCGTCTTTCCGGGTCCATTTTGCGGGCAAATCCCTTGTGCTGATATGATCTTTGTCCACCACGTTTAACACGGCGGTTTGCTGTTTCGGATGGCTCAGGAACCAGGCACCCATCATTCGGTTATACCAGGGCCACTCATATTCGGCATCCGTGGCTGCATGAACGCCTACAATGCCACCACCGTTATGGACATACACCTGCAATGCCTTTTGCTCATCACTGTTGAACAAAGTACCTGTGGTGCTCAGAAAAATAACAGCGGCATATTTTTTCAGATTCGCTTCATTAAAGGCAGCAGCATCTTTGGTACTGTCCACGTCAAATCCGTTTTCCGATCCCAGTCGATCAATTGCCGGTAATCCCTTTGCTATCGATTCATGATGAAATCCGGCAGTTTTATAAAAAACCAGTACCCGGGGTTTTGCGCCCAGTAACTCTACAGCAAGCAGTAAAACACCTAATAATAATCCTGTTCTTTTCATGTCCGGTTTTTAATCGTTTATTAATCCTTAAAGATAAGCAGGCTTGTCTTAAAATTTTCCGGTTGTCCACAATTGTTAGCAATTGATACCCCGTTTTTCAGAGATAATTCCGTCCATAACCATTAATTTTGCATTTTCTAATCAACTTATTTAATTTTTCTTAAATATGAAAGAGATTGTGTTCTCACTACCTCAAGAAGCCTTTGGAACAGCCACTGCTGCTGTTTTACTCGGAGATTTTAATAACTGGGACATCGATAAGGCGATTGCCCTGAAACAGGATAAAGATGGTCTTTGGAAAGCCACTGTAAAGCTAAAACCAGGGCACACTTATGAATACCGCTTTCTGTTAAACGACGGCCGCTGGGTAAATGACTGGGCCGCTAAAGGGTATGTCCATAAGCATCATTTTGGTATTGACAATTCCGTAATTACGGTAGAAGAAGAAATGATCGCGTCAACAGTGATTCCAAAAGCGGCTGCAAAGCCGAAAGCTGAAACAACAGCCAAGGCCAAAAAAGCGCCCGCAAAAAAGACAAAAAAAGTGGCCGAGCTCATCAAGAACGATCTTACAAAAATTGAAGGCATCGGACCGGCAATTGCCAAATTACTGGAACAACAGGGCATCCTGTCCTTTAAAGACCTTTCAAAAGCAACCGGCAAAAAGTTAAAGGAGCTTCTGGCTGCAGCCGGCAGCAAATTTGCACCGCATGATCCCAAAAGCTGGCCCAAACAGGCAAAGCTGGCGGCCGCTGAAAAGTGGGAAGAACTGAAAGCGTTACAAGACGAACTTATCGGAGGAAAATAAGTCTGGAGGAAATAAGGAATGCTGAATCAGCAATGAGGAAGGAACTTTCATTTTGAAGATCCTTTTCCGGTTTCTGATTTCTTATTTCTGATCGATCACCCGCTTTTTTACCAAAAACAGGCAGATAACCATGCACACCAGCAGCAACATGCCTACCAGCTGGTGCAGGATGCTTAATGTAAATTTTCTGTCATTCAGGTAATTCATCAAGGCAAAGATGCCCAGCGTTACCTGAATCAGTACCAGGATCACTGGTAAAAAACGCATTTTGTATAACGAGGTGGTTTTGGGCAATTTTATCAGCCGGACAGTAAATA
>DASVMC010000862.1:0-1722 GCA_036384555.1 Niabella sp.
TGATGGCGGTCAGGGCGCCTTCCGCTATATCCGCTTCAAAACAACGGCCACATATGCCAGCTCAGGACCTATCGGGCAGGTAGTGATCACTGAAATCAGCTTCTGGGGGAATTTTACCGAATAACGACAGGATTATAAAAAAAATGTTTCCGTTATGCTTACAAAGAATCAATGTACGATTGCGTTACTCCTGTTTCTATGGGTAGCAGCCTGTACAAAAATAGATGATAACTATAAAGACCTAATACAGCCGGGGGGCAGGGTTTACGTGGAAAAGGCCGATGCCGTAGTACGTCCGGGTTATAAAAAAGTAGAGATCGTATGGCCCCGGTCGGCAGACCCGAATGTAGCCAGCGCCAAAATATTCTGGAACAATGCGGCGGATTCCGTTTCCGCAACGATAGATCCCGCTGCGGATACCATAAAAGTGAACGTCACCGGACTGGAAGAGCAATATTATAGCTTTACGATCCGTACCTACGACCGGCAGGGCAATAGTTCTGTACCGGTAACAGTGACCGGCCGCGCCTATGGCGATAACTATATTAACAGTCTTTCAAACCGGTTTGTGCAGTCGGCTACGTCAAAATCGGGTATATTAACCATCAACTGGGGAACAGCCGCCGTTTATAACGGGGAAGCCGGAGTAGAACTGGTATACACTACAAAAAGCGGAAGTGAGCGTACCCAGGTATTGCCAAACAGCGAAATACTCAGCACCCTTGCCGATTATTTACCGGGTACACCGCTTGCTTATCGTTCCCTGTTCCTGGCAGACTCTAATGCTGTAGATACGATATATATGCCTTTTGCTGCCATTGATGAAATAGGGCTGGATAAAACCGGCTGGAGTCTTATTGCGTTTTCAACCCAGCACCCGGGAGCAGAAAACCAGGCTGCCAATATCATAGATGGTACCTATGCTACACGTTGGCATACGCTGGTACCCGGCTCTGTGTACCCCCATTTTGTTACTGTGGACATGAATGCTACTGTATCTTTTAATAAATTCAGCGTGCAGCGGACCACCTATGCGGTGCCGGCCGGGGACGACAGAGGGCCTGATACCTTTCAGCTATTAGTTAGTATGGATAATACAGAGTGGACGGATCTGGGCCCTTTTCATTTTAACCGCTTCTCAAATGATGAACAATTTTACCCAATTGCCTCAAAACCCAAAGCACGTTATTTTAAATTTGTGGCTACTTCAGGGCCGCTGGATTATATGGCCCTCGGCGAGATCAGTGTGTATGGGTTTTAAAATGAATTGTACATGCAAAACAGAAAGCAATTTATCCGCAATATTTCATTAACAGCACTTGCTTGCAGTGTTGGAAGTATCCGTTCAGAAAAGTCTGTCGCCGATACCCCGTTTATATACCAGTCCGCATTTATCAAAATGGGACTTGATAAAAAGTATTTACACTTTGTACAGTTCTCCACAGACAGCCTGGGCAAATCGCAGTTTTCTGTAAGTCCGCTGTTAGCAACCGCAAAGGAAACAGGTAAGGTGTATACCACCCGGCAAACGGCTGCTGGCGTAGCTTATTATTCAGGAACCGATCCGGCACCGGTTTGGGAATTTGCTTTTTCCGGAAAAGAAATAAAAATTCATACACGGTATATTCCCGGTGCAGAATCTGAACCGTTGCTGCTGCCTTTTTCTCAAAAATTAAACCATTGCACAGTACTGGGGCATTTTGCCCGGAAGCATCAACTGAA
>DASVMC010000863.1:0-2687 GCA_036384555.1 Niabella sp.
GGCCTGGGCGCCGGGCACTCATACCCTATGGACTGCCGTTAACGAACGGGATAACCTGGGAGATGAGCTGGTGCCTGATTATATTACAGGTATCCAGCCCGGTGGTTTCTATGGCTGGCCCTGGTACTATTTTGGTCAGCATGAAGACCCCAGGCTGGCGGGGGAGCGGCCGGACCTGAAAGCGAAAGTACTGGTACCCGATGTGCCGATGGGTGCACATACCGCTTCATTAGGATTGGCTTTTTATACAGGGGATCAATTTCCGGCAAAATATTATGGAGGCGCCTTTGTGGGGCAGCACGGTTCCTGGAACCGTTCCGATTTTTCGGGGTATAAAGTGGCTTTTGTCCCTTTTAAAAAAGGGCAACCTTCCGGCCCCGCAGAAGATTTTTTAACGGGGTTTGTAGTAGATAAAGAAAGCCGGGACGTATATGGCCGCCCTGTAATGCCGCTGCAATTGCCGGATGGATCTTTATTAGTGACAGATGATGTCAGTGGTATTATCTGGAGAGTCAGCGCAAAATGATCTAAAACAGATGTCTGAGCTATTGCCTGCCTGTATTAACATTGCAGATAGGAGAGCAGCTCTTCCGGTGCACTCAGTACTTTGATCTTTAAAGAAGGATCTTCATATAAAAAACCTGCCTCGTACATTCTTTTTATGTGCATTAACAAGTGCGTGTAAAAAGAATGCGTATTTAAAACAAAGATCATCTTGTCGTGGATGGCCAGGTTGTTCCAGGTGATCATTTCAAAAAATTCGTCCAGGGTTCCGTAGCCGCCGGGTAAAATAACCGCAGCATCACATAATTCATACATCCTTTTTTTACGGGTATGCATATCCGTAACCGTCTCCAATTGCGTTAACCCCTTATGCGATCGTTCCCTTTCTACCAGGAGCTGCGGGATCACCCCTGTGGCTGTGCCTCCGTTCAGAAGAACGGTATCTGCTATGATCCCCATCTGGCCTACATTACCACCGCCATAGATCAGCCGGATATTATGCTGTGCCATAATTGCGCCCAGTTGCCGGGTATGTGCTGTAAATAAGGGATCATTCCCTTCCTTGGAACCACAAAAAACGGCCAATGCCTTTATTTGCATCTTTGAATACTTTTGTTGCAAAAGGAAATCAAATTTTCCTATCTTCAAAAATTATTTCAGTTCATGACCAAAGTTTAATAAATAGATAATAATATGTCTGCCGGGATTCTTTTTTCAATAGTGATCGCTTATTTCTTTCTACTCTTGTTTGTTGCATGGAAGACCGGTAAGAACAGTAACAACGAGTCCTTTTTTATCGGGAACAGGAACAGTAACTGGATGCTGGTGGCCTTTGGTATGATCGGTACTTCACTCAGCGGGGTTACGTTTGTCAGCGTTCCCGGCGCGGTTGGTAAAGATGCTTTCGGATATATGCAGGTAGTATTGGGATACATGATCGGGTATTTACTCATCGCTTATGTATTGCTACCCCTTTATTACCGGCTTCAGTTAACCTCAATTTACGGCTATCTGAAAACCCGGATGGGGAACCTGTCTTATAAAACCGGTGCATGGTTCTTTATTATATCCCGTCTGGTAGGGGCTACGGCAAGACTGTATCTTGTAGTGCATATTTTGCAGATCACGATCCTGGATAGCTTTGGGGTCCCGTTCTGGGCTTCTACATTGATCATTCTTGTAATGATCATCCTGTACACGTTTGAAGGAGGTGTGAAGACCATCGTATGGACAGATACCTTACAGACTACGTGTATGTTGCTGGGGCTGGTTATTTGTACTGTTTATTTATTGCAGCACATGAACATAAGTGTAGGTGAAAGCCTTGATGCCATGCATACCAGGCGGCTCTCAAAGATTTTTAATACCAATGTCAACTCCAGCGGTTATTTTATTAAGCAGATCCTTGCCGGCATGTTTATTACGTTAAGCATGACAGGTATTGACCAGGAAATGATGCAGAAAAGCATTTCCGTAACCAACCTGAAAGACTCCCGGAAAAATATGATTTCACTGGCATTTATTATGGTGGCGGTTATAGGTCTTTTTCTTTATCTGGGAGGCCTGCTGCATTTATTTGCCGCACGTGAGCATTTAAATGCGCAGGGCGATGCCTTATTTCCCGATGTAGCGATCAATCATATGCCGGCGTATATTTCGATCATTTTTATCGTAGCGCTCATCTCTGCATTGTTCCCCAGCGCTGATGGGGCCATGACGGCGCTGACCTCTTCTTTCTGTATTGATATTGCCGGCCTGCAACGCCGTGCAGATATGACCGAGCCGGAAAAGAAAAAGTTCCGTCAGAAAGTGCATTTACTGGTTGCGTTATCTTTTTTAATACTGGTAATGGTTTTTTACTGGATCAATGACAACAGCATGATCGGTATTATTCTAAAACTGGCCGGGTATACTTATGGCCCGTTATTAGGACTATTTGCTTTTGGTATTTTTACAAAACGCCGGCCGGATGACCGCTGGGTACCGGTTGTTTGTTTTATAGCGCCTGTGATCTGTTTTTTTATTGATTATTATACGAATGAAAAAGGTCTTTTCGGAAATTTTAAAATCGGGCTGGAATTAATACTAATTAATGCAGCTTTAACGTTTATAGGATTGTTGATCATTTCAAAGCCTGTTACAGATATTTCCCAGCTGGAGCAGGGGTCAGCAGCATAAATACC
>DASVMC010000864.1:0-4010 GCA_036384555.1 Niabella sp.
AACAGCAAAGTGAATTTTGATTATCTGGAAATGGGGCTTGAAAAGGTTATGGAACTTGGCCTGGTAGGGGTTTCCTCTTACACGATCAAAACAGGTTCCTTCCTGAGCGCTAAAGAATTAAACGTTGTGGATTATAAATACCAGCGGCGCGGTGATCCCATATTGTTTATGAACCCGTCAAATGCTTTCCAATCGCTGGATTCAACATTTCCTGTATTCAAACGGTTTTATGAGGCGCATTATCTGCATGAATTTAACGGAGCCATTTTGAACAAGATCCCGATTTTTAAAAAAATAGGTTTGAGAGAAGTAGTAGGTGCCGGCTTTTTGATAGCACCGGAACGCAACCTGCGTTACGGGGAACTCTATGCAGGTATTGAGCGTGTCATAAAAATACCCTTCCTGAGTATCGGGAAAGTGAAACTCGGCGTTTATACGGTGGGGTCGGTTTCTAACCAGTTTAAGAACCCGGTTCAGTTTAAGATCGGTCTTACCACGTGGGACCTGATCAATAACCGCTGGCGCTGATTTTATGCGGAAAATAGCCGTACTTTGCTGCAAAGCATTTATAACATGGCAATTGTTGCACCTTCATTGTTAGCGGCAGATTTTCTTCATTTGCAGGAAGAAGTGGAAATGGTGAACCGTAGTGAAGCAGACTGGCTGCACCTGGATGTGATGGACGGTCAGTTTGTTCCCAATATCAGCTTTGGACCTATGGTGATCGAATTTGTAAAAAAAGTGACCACTAAAATTTGCGATGTGCACCTGATGATCGAAGAACCTTCCCGTTATTTTGAGCAGTTTCGGAAAGCGGGGGCAGACCATATCAATATACATATTGAAACCTGCCCGAGATTGAACCAGGATATCCGTCAGATAAAAGCAATGGGATTAAAAGCGGGTGTTGCTATTAATCCGCACAACCCGGCCTGGTTGCTGAACGATATTATAACGGATGTGGACATTGTTCTGGTAATGAGTGTGAACCCTGGTTTTGGCGGGCAACAGTTTATTCCGAATACACTGAATAAGATAAGAGAAATCAAAAAACTGATTGTAGAAAAGGGTGCTCATGCGCTTATTAATATAGATGGAGGTGTTACTGTTGACAACGCTTCTGAAATTATAGCTGCGGGCGCAGATGTGCTGGTAGCGGGCAGCACCGTATTTGGAGCAAAAGATCCGATAGCCGCTATAAAAGCGCTTAAGGATAGTTAATGCTTTTGCGCTGGGGTGGTCAACCTATCCTGAGCGCTCTTCACCATCTTCCGGGAAATAGGTTTCCTACCGTACTGCATTTTTGGACACTGCTCCATCTTCATTTTTTCGAAAAGGTTATTTTAGAAAATTTCTAAATTTTAGAAGCCTCCCCGGGGCTCTGTATGCATACCATTATTTATCTGTATTTTTATCAGTTGTATATTTAATCCTTAATTTAAAACACATGCTTATGTTTAAAAAACTGCTTTTTGCATTTATGCTAACAGGAACAAGGTTCAATTCTTTTTGAATATTTAAAACAAATATAATGCCCCCGGAAAACAGAACAGTGATGCTGATGATCGCAGCAATTTAAAAGGGCTTTTGAACAGTATGCTTTAGTAAAGGGTTTGCGATACTTTTTATAATATGTAGCTATCATTTTTATTAAAATGTCCTCACAAGTGGTTTGTGGGGGACACAAACCACGGCTCACGAAAGAAGTCGTCATATCGACTGAAGCGAAGCGGAACGGAGATATCTCTTACTCAATGCAAAACGCTTTATGAGATGTACCTTCGGTGAAAAAGTTCTCGGCTGCACTATGTTTCACACGAAATTACGACTTCTGATACAGCTTCTTTTTTCAGATCTTAAACCAGCAGCCTAAAGCCCTATTGCGATCTTCAAAACATCTTCCATTTTGTCTACATAATGAAATTTCAGTCCTTTGATGAAATCCGGTTCTACTTCTGAAACGTCTTTACTGTTTTGAGTGCAAAGAATGATCTCTTTTAAACCTGCTCTTTTGGCCGCAAGTATCTTTTCTTTGATGCCGCCAACCGGCAGCACCTGACCCCGTAACGTAATTTCTCCCGTCATTGCAAGGTAGGGTTTTACTTTTTTCCCGGTAAGTGCGGATGCAATTGAGGTCATCATCGTAATTCCGGCACTGGGCCCGTCCTTCGGAGTTGCTCCTTCGGGCACATGCACATGGATGCTTTTTTTCTGGAACAGCGACGCGTCTATTTTGTATTTTTCTGCAGTGGACTTCAGGTAAGTTAATGCCGTGGTGGCACTTTCTTTCATTACATTCCCCAGGTTTCCTGTAAGATGCAATTCTCCCTTTCCGTCGCTGAGGCTGGACTCAATGAATAAAATATCGCCTCCCACATAGGTCCAGGCCAACCCTACAGCCACACCGGGAAGGTGCACCGTTTTATACAGGTCATTGCTGTACTTGGGCTTTCCCAGAATTTCCTGGATATCATCAGTTGTCAGCGGCGTTTTTAACGGTTCATCCATGGCTACTTTCTTGGCCTGGTTCCGCATAATGCTTGCCAGAACCCTGTCCAGCTCACGCACGCCGCTTTCGCGGCTGTAATCGGCTATTAATTGCGCCAGCACTTTATCAGAAAAGCGAATGCTGTTTTTAGCAAGTCCGTGTAATTCCTTTTGTTTCGGAATCAGGTGCCGCTTGGCGATCTCAATTTTTTCTTCAATTGCATAACCGCTCAGGTCAATAATTTCCAGCCGGTCGCGTAATGGCGGCTGTATGGTCTGAATATTATTGGCCGTAGCAATAAATAATACCTTGCTTAGATCATATTCTAATTCCAGATAATTATCATAGAAGGTATTATTCTGCTCAGGGTCCAGCACTTCCAGTAAGGCACTGCTGGGGTCCCCGCGGAAATCGTTCCCTACTTTGTCAATTTCGTCCAGCACAATTACGGGATTGCTGCTTTTTGCTTTTCTCAGGGATTGCAGAATACGGCCTGGCATTGCCCCGATATAGGTTTTGCGGTGCCCGCGGATCTCTCCTTCATCATGCAACCCACCCAGGCTTAAACGAATATATTTACGGCCTAAAGCGCTTGCAATGCTTTTACCCAGTGATGTTTTTCCGATTCCGGGAGGACCTAAAAAGCAAAGGATCGGGCTCTTCATGTCGCCTTTTAACTTTAACACCGCAAGGTATTCGAGGATCCGTTCTTTGATTTTCGCCATACCGTAATGATCATGATCCAGGGTTTTCTGGGCATTCTTCAGATCATAATGGTCTTCCGTATATTCCTCCCAGGGCAGGTCCAGTAAAAAATCAACGTGGTTATACACAACAGAGTAGTCCGGTGTGCTGGGGTGCATACGCTCCAGCTTCTCAATATCTTTTTTAAAGGCTTCTTTCGCCGATTCCGGCCATTTTTTTAATTCCGCCTTTTTTTGCATTTCTTTTATTTCCTGGCTGTTAGAGTCGCCACCCAATTCTTCCTTAATACTCTTTAATTGCTGTTGCAGGAAGTACTCACGCTGTTGTTTATCCAGCTCTGTACGGGTTTTATTGGTTACTTTATTTTTTAGCTCAACAAACTGCAGCTCTTTTTGCAATAGCTGCATCAGGCTGGTGGCACGTTCTCTGATATCGCTGATTTCCAGCAACCGCTGCTTTTCCTCCATTGTGGTATTCAGGTTACTGCTGACAAAATGGATCAGAAAAGAAGGCTTTTCAATGTTCTTAAGAATAATGGACGCTTCCGACGGAATATTGGGCGATTGCTGGATGATATTGGTGGCCAGGTCTTTAATATTGGCTATATGCGCTTCAAAATCTGCATCAGCAGGCGCATCGGCATCGGTTATTTTTTTAATGGACGCCTTGAAATAAGGCTCATCCGCATTAACGGATTCGATCGAGAATTTGCTGCGTCCCTGAATGATGACCGTAGTGCCGCCATCCGGCATTTTGATGAGCTTTATTATTTTGGCTATGGTACCAATAGTTTGCAGGTCTTTTGCTTCAGGATTTT
>DASVMC010000865.1:0-6330 GCA_036384555.1 Niabella sp.
TCTTTTTCTTTAATCTTTACTTCAATTTCCACCTCATCGCTATCGGGAATGGTTACGGCAATAGGGCTTAAAGATACTAGCTGGGGACTCCATACCAGTATCTTGTTCATTAGGTCAACAGCTTCAATATTAAAAAGGCCTGCATGGGCTACATAAAATTTACTCAGACTTGCTTTGTATTTGTTGAGCAATATAATGTCATTAATATTTAGGCACGTGTATTTATTTAGATATGTATCATATACCCAGCTTAGGTTGTTTTTTATTGTTTGAAGAGAATCTTGGAGATCTGTGGCTGTAGCTTTAGCACTACTATCAGCACCTTCTTTTTTTTCTCCTTTTCCTGGCACAACAGCGCTGTAGATGTCTCCGATTCCCTTTTCATAATGATAATCATTTCCATTAACTGAAACGGAGACGTCTTCCAGCGAAGCAAAATTGTAATTGCTGATAAATATTCCCAGACTCGAATTTACTTTTAACGATCTTACAATTTTAAACCTGACTTGATCGTCCTGACGGGTATACCTTTCATAGAGGGTATTGTTTTTTTTACAGAGAATATTTGGATTGGCATCAATTACTAAATGATAGTATTCTATATTATCAACCGGAAATAAAGCGGATGGATTTTCTGATTGTGGAGAGAACTGAGGTGGGAAGGGGAAGTCAGCAGGAATTTCATTATTTTTAATATCTGTGACAAGCTTTTTTGCTATACTATTAGGGCATTCTTTAATAGCAAAACATTTGCATTTTTCACAAAACAGTACTACGCGATCCAAACCCCTGTGATTTAGAAAAGTTACCTTTCCATCTTTTTCAAATCTGAAAGCCATATCCTGTTTTTGTAGCCGGGTAATTGTATCAAGTGTAAATTCTGCTGCAACAATCGGAAGCGAGTCCTTACCATTGTTGGTTGTATACCTGATAATAAATTGGCTAAAATTGTTAACAGAAGCGTCGTTTTTGCTGGTTTCAATAGATATGCTTTTATCCGCAGCCAGCGAAGCAGTAATTGTCTGGCTTTTGATTGTATTGAAGAATATCAAAGAAGGTAAAAGGATAATCATTGATTTAAGGTCTATGAATTTCATGACTACTATTTTAATAATTTACAAGAATCCGTAATTGAAATTTTATTCAACTTGCACATATATGCACAGCTGTCTGTTTTGGCTATTATCATACCTAAACACAATACTGAAGAATCATCAGATTTATAATATACGGTAGCTCCGCTATCACCCGGGTTAACATTTTTATCTCGTGTGGAAGCATTTATTTTAAATAACTGTAAGGTTTTGTAAAATCCATTGTTATAATCTACATTGCATTCAACCACTCCATACTCGGACTCGTTCAATGACATCGCTTTGCTTGTAGCACCAAATAAATTCATCTGGTGATCTTCAATTTTTTCAAGATTAAATTGCCTGATAAATTCATTATACTGATTGTAAGTGTCTTCATCAATACTGCATTCACAATAGTCCGCCCCATAATTTCCACGCTGGTTGCCAAACAAAATACTCTCGGGTATTATTTTGCCATTGGAGTGAATGCCATTGATGGAGAATAAGACATCCACATCAGAAACCGGAGCTTTTTCATTATTGCGGAACCGGCTGAAATCATTTGCTGATGCAAATACATGCAAGCATCCAAATGCTATATATCTGCCGTCAATAGTTTTCTTTACATTAAAAGATCCTTTAATATTCTCATTGGTGGCTGCCATATTTCTGGTATAACAAACCGGTTGGGAACCTATACCGGTATCCGGAAGTGCAATCAATCCCTTGGTGAATTTCATTTCGAAATACTCTTTCAACAAGAATGTATTGTAACTAATTTGCACCTCTCCTTCTGATTGTATTTTAAGCAGTTGGTTCTGCGCCTCAATAGTTGTAAATTCAACTTCAATCCTTTTTTGATAAAGCCGTACCCGCTCGTCAAAATAGGTGATTAAACCACAGGAAACAATGCCGGCGATGTCCCATATTCTAGACTTATATTTTTCATATAATTGCTCTGCGATGTCATATTGTGAAATATCTGTGTATTTGATAATTTGATCTGCACTGTTAAAATCGGTAAGCAGCTTTGGATCGGTTACTTTTTCCTGGGTTCTTTTAAAACTAAACAGAATATCTAACAGGTCGTGCCAGAATTTTGACCCCAGACTTAAAAATAAACCCATAATCAGGTATCCTGCAAAATGAAAAAGTATTTTTCCTGAATAGATGCGAAAATCTCCGGTTTTACCAGGAATTAACAGGATGACCATTACAAGAGTTGCGATCAGCCAGAAAAGAAGAGGAATATATACATAGCGTTGCCTGACATCTTTATTTTTTTCCTGCAATTTTGAAAACAATATTAATGATGTTGACCATAAAAATAATGATAGGTAAACGGCTCCTGTAATGACAGGGACTGTGAGCCCTCTATTTATATTCCATCCGATATTTAATTTACCGCTGCTTTTTATATAATCAAATAATTCAAAAATATTTATGTTTATAAAGGCTGCAGAAAGAACACCGACAATAATGTTTATAACAAGTATCCTGTATTCTCTTTCTTTTTCAGCAGCTTCTGTGGCTTGTTGCTGGGCTAAGATCCTTAATTTAGCTTCCATTAAATACATCCATTTCCCATTTTCCTTGTGAGGGATAACAGGAATGTAGATGACCTTATCCTGGAAATAAAGTTTTAAAAAATTGGATACTCTTTCAGATATTGTACTCATTACAAAAATGATGGAGCCCAATCCAATAAGAAGATCTGTTATGGACATAGCATTATTTGTTTGGGTTATTGTGGCCTACTGGCTATCCTTGCTGTTTGCATTAAAATTGAAGTCAACGGATCCCAATAAATTCTCCCCCTCTTCATAGGCTTTTATTAAAGCGTCGCCGTCAATTCTTTTTGAATTATAGCTGTATAGTGCTTTATTTAAATGTCTCCATGCATTTCGACAATTATTGGCTTTTGTTGATAGGTTAAAAGAAGTTATTAATGTGAGAAATAAAGTGGTTATAAAAGCTAATATCCTAATAGCTATATTGTTAGTTCCTAAAAAACCAGCGCCTGCAAAAGCAGTAATGAACAATGAGCATCCTATAGCCAATGCCCCTAATATTATTAATATTGCTTGCAGCCAGTTAGCCATTTTGTACCAGGTTGCCAGTTTGTCTTTTATGTCTTTCAAGACTGCAGGTGACACAGAAATTAAAGGCTGCACAGGATTAGTTTGTTGCAAGGGTATTTGATATTCACTTGCCGATAATGAATCTGCCATAGTATAAGATTTTTAAAACTACAATTCTGCATTTTATGTCTCCAATATTTTGAATATTGTTTACTTTATATAGCTGCTTTGCTCTTCTGAGCTTTATAAAAAAAGATATCATCATCTTTTAAGTTTATGATTGTAGCATTTGTTTCATTTTTTTGATTTTATTAATACCCTGGGTTTTGTACCAGATTTGGATTTTGATTTAATGCCGACAGCGGCAGCGGTAATACTGAATTGTACGATTTATAGCCTTTTGCGCTCAATTGCTGTGCCGCCAGTCCCAGTCGCTGCAATGCTGCAAAATGAACGCCCTCACGGGGCATTTCGGCTTTTAATACGGTATAAAAAACCTCTTTGGAAGTAGCTGTGCTTAATTGTACAAAAGGTTTGCCACTGCGTAGCTGCAGCATATTTAGCATTGCCTGTGCTCTGGTCAGATCGTTTAAATAAATATTGGCTTCTGCATTGATCAATAGCACTTCAGCATAGCGTATATATGGGAATACCGGCCGGCCGTAGAAATAAGTCATAAAAATGCTGCCCAGATACTGGTTCGATACCGCCCATAGTTGCTCACTATTCCCCGCAGATTGAAAGACATCTTCTGAGCCGGACGTTAGTGCATAAGTGCCGGTGTTAATGATTTTGTCAGACGTGAGTTTGGCATTGGTATAATCCTTTTTCAGCAAATATACCCTGGCTAATGCGGCATAAGCGGCCCATCTGTCGGGCGAAGATTTACCGGCTACACCATTGGGCAAGGCATTGGCTGCATCATTAAGATCCTGTAATGCAAAATCAAGTATTGCGCTTTGTGGTTTTCTGAGGGGTGTAAGATCGGTCGAAAAATTGTTTTCATTCAACAGGGGTACATCGCCAAAATAAGTAACCAATTGTAAATAAGAAATTCCTCTTACTAATTTGGCTTGTGCAATATAGGAGGCGGTATTTTCAATGCCGGAATGATGGTTCAGGGCATCAATAATCCAGTTCGCTGTATAAATAGCCGACCAGCCCCGATCCCAGATGTTGGTAATGTAACTTAGGGACGGAGTTATCGTAAAATCATTGAAATGAGCCAATCCATCCGCAGGACTGGCAATGGCATCCTGGCTCATATAGCCATCCGCCATTACCCTGTTTACTGTAAAAGAGCCAAAGTTCCCGTACATGATATTTACCTGCTGGTCAATGGTATTCAGATTGAAAGTGGCTTCTTTCCCAACCAAAATGCGGCTTGCAACAGTACCTTCGTCTGAGGTTTGTACAGAACGGAGCGGTAATGTTTGCAAATCATTGTCATCAATTTTGCCATCTCCATTTGTATCGGGCCAGATAAAAGTGCCGGGCAGATCGTGGGGTTGTGAAGGCGGTGGGGCGGACTGTATCAGTGTGTCGGATGATAAGCCTATTAATAAATTGTTCAATTGTTTTGTCCGGAACTCGGCAAACAGCGTATCTGTATTATTAAACATACCTGCGGACAGATAATAGTTGCCGGGCAGTACATCGGTAAACAGCGCGTTGCCGGTGGCATCGGTTTTTACCATATAGGCATACTGAGGGGTGCCATTGCTACGGGTAGCTGCATAGTCTTCCTGTGTACGGAAAAGATATACCGGGTAATCGGGTAACGGAGCACCTTGCGGCTTATCCGCGGCCCATTGGGTGGCATTGTACACAGCAATTGAAATGGTGCCCCTGGGATGGGTATTGGTAAGCGACCGGGGTAGTTCGTACACAATGGCTTTGTCTGATTGTAACAATGCTTTTTTCTCCATAAGAAGCCCATTGAGCCATATACTATCGTTTGACTTTATGACCTGAATAATTTTGCCGCTTATTGATTTCAGACGCTCTCCGCTTTGTATTTGTGAAAAATTGATCACACCTTTGATGATCTGGTCTTTGATATTGACCGTTGTAAGGGATGGTGAAGAAACGGTATCTGAATAGTTGTTGGGGTTGTTGGCTATGCTAACTGCAGTGGCCATGGTCATCCTGGCCAAAGAAGCGGTTTTTACGAAAGCAGCATCGGGAACCGCTAATACGGTGACGCCGGAATTGATGTCTTCGGTTGTTATTGCTGTTTGCTTTAATACATTGGTAAATACAGAAAGGCCGGTTTCTGTTCTTAAACGGTCAGCAAGGTCTGCAATGGTTTTAATGTCGTTGGTTGTAGCCGGGACCTGATCCTTGTTTTTTTTACAAGACAGGACTGTTAAAAGGCAGCCCGCTAAACAAAGAATGGTAAATTTTTTCATCTGTTTTGTTTTATTGTTTTTAATAAAAACCTGTTTAACAGCTGCTTTGGGCAGACTAGGTTCTGTGATTGTTGTATTTTAGTTTACTCTTCTTAAATAGGCATGGGTGGACCATCCGGGACCTGCAGCATCATATGACAGATCCCGGGCTACTTTTGTAAGAACGGTGGTACCATCGTCTTCATAAAAAGTTGCGGTTGTTTCGGTTTCGGAAAATGTACCATTAAACGTTTCGGTGTGTCCTACTTCCAGGGGGTCGCTGCTTTTTGTTACTCTCGAAATGGCCTGGAATTTTTTGGCAAGTATATCTATGGTTACATTAAAGGTTTCCTCATCAAAATCGGCACCTTCGGTATAGGTGGATGTTCCTTCATACATTCTGAAAAAATCGTCATTATATAGTTGCGTTGTGCTGCGGTAGTCGTAAATGAGGCTGATGGTATTTTCTGTATTATGCCCGGGAACTACTACCTGTGCCTTTCCTATAGATGGGGTGGCACCACTCCCATTAAAAAACTTATAAATGATCTGAATACCTGATTTGCCGCTTACATCGGTAAGAATGATACTGTCAATATCTTTGCCCGGCTCCAGCTTTTTTGTTATGGCCAAATTGTAAGTAACGTTGTCGAATACCAGAGTGGCTGTGGCGCCTTCCGTAGTAATAATTAAGGTGTAATATCCGGAGGAGCCTACCACGACACCCTGGTACGCATACAGTTTGGAAGCTTCCGGATCCTGGGGGTCGCTGTTTTTGGAACA
>DASVMC010000866.1:0-3059 GCA_036384555.1 Niabella sp.
CTGAAGCAGACCCCTCTTTCCCTTACCATCCGCATCATACCCGTAAATGATACCAGCAGCAACCTGTTCTTTGTATTATAATAAAAGTATGAAGCCCGTTTCATTCCCTTATCCGGCAGCACCATTCTTAATGCCTCTCTAAGATACTATTTCAATACCGCGGCCGTTACCACATTTTGGCAAAGTAGTAATACATTATAACATCTGGTCTATAACTCTTAAGTCTGCTCTGACCTTCAAAAGAATTATAATCCCTGTTGCTGAAAACAACCTGCATCCGCTTCCTTAGCTTTTCCGTTTTAGTGATTATTTTTATAGCAAATACATAAAAATGAAACCCTTCTCTGTTTTACTGCTTTTTGTTCTCCTGCTGCTGAACACCGCTTCAAACGCCCAGCAGCAGGAATTTAAAAATATTGCCTACAAGATATCGGAGCAGGGAGATTCTTTGTTACTGGACCTCTTTCTTCCAGGTGTGGTAGCAACGGATAAAAAAGTGCCGGTAGTAGTAATGATCCATGGCGGGGCCTGGGTGGAAGGCGACCGGTCGCTTGAGGCCTATTATTATACACAGCAGCTCAAAAAGCAACTGAATAAAAACGGGATTGCCGTTGTTAGTATCGATTATACCTTACTAAGCAAAACCGTGCACCTTCCGGCACCCGTTGCTGATTGTAAAGATGCGGTGCGCTGGATACGGGCGCATGCCCGTAAATATGGCTTTGACCCGGACAACATCGGGCTCTGGGGTGGTTCTGCAGGCGGTCATCTTGCTTTGCTGACCGCATACACAAATGATACAGAATGGCCGGGAAGCCCGCAGCTGGCAGGCATTTCAGCGAAAACAAATTATGTGATTGATTTTTTTGGCCCTACGGACCTGAATGCGCTTTTAAAACCGGATGCCGGTTGGCTCACCGTACTGCTGGCCAAACTGTTTATTCCCAAATTATTGCCTTACCGGGAAAAGATAGCCTATGCGCTAACCGGTTATGCCATTGACCCGGATAAACAAAAAGTCATTGAAACAGCCCGGTTGTACGCTCCGCTGAACTACATAACAGCGGCCACGGTTCCTACGTTTATATTCCACGGCACCAGGGATAAGGTAGTGCCCCTGCGGCAGTCCAGGCAACTGCACCGGATGCTGACCGCTCATAAAATCACCAACGAACTGATCATTGTTAAAAAAGGAGATCACGGCTTCAATAATATTTCCAGGGAAAGAACAGACGCACTGATACAACAGACGCTTACCTGTATTACCGGCCAGATCCGGGAATGACCGGAGCCCTGCCGTGCAGGGTAATTTTGGGCGGGCCTTCGGATCCGGGGTTTATAAAACGTATATTTCCGGCCGCTATGGTTCCTGCCCAAAACACTGCCTGGCACTCTTTCATGTAACAACGGGCCAAATTTTGTGCTGGTATTAAAAAGCAGACGATGCTTAGAGCGAAATGAGCAGGTATTTAATACCTTGTACAAATTACGCCCATCACAGCACTGGTTTAATTTTCATCCCACCAGTCGGGCTTTTTTCCGTTTCTTGAAGCAGAGGCTGTGTCTCCATGCCCTTCCGGAAAATAAAAATCAATCGTATCAGCGTCATAGTAAAGCACCAATTGCTTCCCGGATGCCTTATCTTTTAAAACACCGAAGCCATCTGCGTCTGTCTGGAATACACACGGGATAGGGTCCGTTTTTTGGGGTTTCCCTTTGGCATAATAAATTGCTGTAACCGTGGCCTCTGTCTCACTGGAAGCATTGATCTCAATATCAAACGCCTCATCTTTGGTAGGTAATGTAAAATCCTTACCACCGATATAAGCTGCAAAGGCGTGAAAGGTACCTGAAACATGCTTTTTAATATCGGCGTCACTTTTCTTACATGATACAAAAAGTGCCGGTATCAGTAACAGTCCCATACCCAGCGTAACAAACTTTCTTTTCATAAAATTTCATTTTTCCGAAAATAATGGCATCCGGAAAAACATGTTGCTTTTACTGGTTTACAAACGGTAACTGTACCAGGTTACAAATAGTATACAATGAATAATATCTATACGTAACTCCTTTATTTACAAAATAAAATAGTTGTTTACAGGGATGCGATGTATTCTCCTAAATCAACGCTGAAAGGCAGGTTTAGTTTCTTTTTAATACGATAGCGGCTCATTTTTACACTGTCGGGAGACACACTTAGAAGCGCTGCCACTTCTTTATTGGACATATTCATGCGTATATAAGCACATTGTTTCAGCTCATTTTTGGAAAGCTGGGGTGCAAGCCTGGCCAGCTTATCAAAAAAAGACGGATGCACTTCTTCGAAATGCATTTTAAATTTTTGCCAGTCGTCCTGCAAATGGATATTGTGTCTGATGATTTTGCGTATACTCTCCACATGTTCCGGGTCCTGTAATTTTCCGGTATCCGATAATTTGTCCCTGATACCAGAAAGAATATGTGCCATTTGTTCACTATGCACCACATTTGCAGACAATTCCCGGTTTTTGTGGTCCAGCTCGGCTTTTGCACGAACCGCCTTTTCCTCGGCCAGGGCCTTTTCCATTTTCGCCCTTGCATTTTCTTCCTGTAATACCTGCTGCTGCTGAAGTAATACCCGCGATTTCAGCTTTTTTGAATAAATCAATAAGGCGATGATCACAAAGCTCAGGACAACTACCACAACCGATACTTTCATTGCCCTAGTTTTCCAGCTGTTCTCATTTTTTAAGTCTGAAATACGGGTCTCCTGTTCATGAAAGTGGAAACGAGCATCCAGGATATCCATATTTCTCTTATTGGTAATTTCTGCAATAGAGTCGTTCACTATTTTTAGTTGATCCGACAGTTCTATCGCCTTTTTATAATTGCCCCATTCCTTGTACAGGTCTATAGATGATTTCAAATACTGCCTCCGGTCATTTAGCGTCAGGTGAAATGTTTTTTCAATATCTTTTAATGCAGCATCACTTGCTTCAAAGCGGTGCATTTTTGTCAGTATTTCACAATACCCGAAACGGCTATACATTTGTGAAGGTGCAAAGCCGGTTTTCTGC
>DASVMC010000867.1:0-5930 GCA_036384555.1 Niabella sp.
ACGCTCCTGGCACTGCCGGCAACATATCCGCCACTTTCCGTTAAGACTACAGTAGGGCGGTAATGGTGTTCTATTAACCGGGACGCCACGATGCCCACCACCCCTTTGTGCCAATGGGGCTGATAAACTACCGTGGATTTACGCGTTATCCAGGTCTTCTGCTGTAGAATAAGTTCCAGGGCTTCTTCCGTAATACTGGCGTCGGCCTCTTTGCGTTCGCTGTTGTCATTATGTAACAATTCTGCATAAGTTAATGCCTCTTCATATGTTTCTGAAACAAAAAGCTGTACCGCTTTGCGTGCATCATCCATACGTCCTGCAGCATTGACCCTGGGCGCAATCATAAAAACCAGGTTGTAAATATGCAGGGGCTCCCGCGCACCTCCTAAAAAAGCCAGGGCCTTTATACCGGGATTGGGCGTTTTATTTGCTATCAGCAGCCCGTAAAAAGCCAGAATGCGGTTTTCGCCTGTTATGGGCACGATATCCGCAGCAATAGCTGTGGCTACAAGGTCAAGATATTGATGCGGAAAAGTAGAAGGTAACCCCAGTTTTTCACAAAGTGCGGTGATCAATTTATAGCCAACGCCGCATCCGCAAAGCTCCTTATAGGGATACGTACAATCTTTTCGCTTGGGATTCAGCACTGCCACGGCTTTTGGAAGGGTCGCATCCGGAAGGTGATGGTCACAGATGATGAAATCAATATTCAGCAAATTGGCATAATCAATAAGGTCGGCAGATTTAATACCGCAATCCAGGGCAATCACCAGCGAAAAATCATTTTCTTTTGCAAAATCGATCCCCGCTTTACTGATGCCATAACCCTCTTTATATCGGTGGGGAAGGTAAAAATCCAGGAGCGGATGCTGCGTTTTTAAAAAACGATACATTACAGCAACGGCTGTAGTACCATCTACATCGTAATCCCCAAAGATTAGTATTTTTTCATTGGTTTCCAATGCTTTAAGGATACGGGACACCGCATTATCCATGTCTTTCATCAGCCAGGGGCTATACAGCTGTTCCAGTTCGGGTCGGAAAAAAGATTTAGCCGTGCTAAAAGAAGTAATACCTCTTTGTGCCAATATAGTGCAAAGGACCGGGTGAATTTTCAGTGCGCTCTGGAGTTCCTGAACGGCAGCTTCATCCGGTACGGCGATTGTCCATTTTTTTTCCAAGGTCAGTATTTTCTTTCGGTTACATAATCCACAAGTGCTATAAGTCCTGCGTTGTATGCGTTGTCCGGGCAGGTTTTTAAAATGTCCAGTGCCTCCTGTTTAAAGGCATGCATCTTTTCTGTTGCATACTGAATGCCGCCGGTTTCTTTTACCGTATCCAGGACCCATTGCACTTTCTGTTTGTCGTTATTATTGTTTTTTACAATATTAATGATCTTTTGTTTTGTTCTCCTGTCCGTATTATTTAATGTATATATTAAAGGTAAGGTCATTTTTTTCTCCTTAATATCATTTCCGGTAGGTTTTCCTACATCTTCGCTGGCATAATCGAATAAATCATCTTTTATCTGGAAGGCAATGCCTGTTTTTTCGCCGAATAACCGGGCTTTTTCCGTTGCTTCTTCATTTTCCGTAACAGACCAGGCTCCCGCGCTGCATGCTGAAGCCAGTAGAGAAGCAGTTTTATTCTTTATGATATCGTAATAGATAGCTTCCTTCAGGTTCAGGGAGCGTGCTTTTTCCAGTTGCAGTAATTCTCCTTCTGCCATTTTCTGAATGGCATCCGACATAATCCGGAGCATACGGTAATCACCGTGTTCCAGCGAAAGCAGCAGGCCTGTGGCCAGCAGGTAATCGCCTACAAGTACTGAGGCCTTATTCTTCCAAAGCGCATAGGTAGAAAAAAAGCCTCTTCGTTCCAGCGAATCATCCACAACATCATCATGAACAAGGGTTGCTGTATGAAGGATCTCGACAAGGGAAGCAGCCCTGTAGGTAGCTTCTGAGGTAGGCGCAAACAGCTTAGCGGAAAGAAAAACAAACATAGGGCGCAATTGTTTACCCTTCCTTTTAACAATATACCGCATAATCCGGTCTAAAAGTGGCGTATTGCTTTTCACTGCTCCTTTGAACCGCTCTTCAAAACTCTCTAATTCTTCTCTTATAAGTGAGGTGGGTAGCTTCATTTAGTACTAAAATATAGGCAAAATAAGCTTAAATCGGGTAATTTACCACATTTAAAATCTTCATTTTTAATTAAAAGGGAATTAATTGCAACTAAAAAATTATTATTTTTTTAGGTTAAAAATTTGTTTATTTAAGAAATGGCTTTAAATTTGCTATTCATTTTAGGAAATCGTTTTTAAATCTTAATCCTTAGTTATGACAAGCAAAAAGTACACATTATTGGCAGGTTTAGGCTGCCTGATTGCGTCCACAGGGTTTTCTCAGGTAAGCCCTTCGCACCCGTACACAGCGCCACACCCGCTGTACGGTACTTATTCTGTTACTGACTCTAACTATTATTCCGGCAAAAGACTGCAGCAGAATAATGATTTTATTGTTGGTACCAGCGATTATCCTGCTAAACCAAAAGACATGTGGGAATTCGGTATTAAAGGTGGGTCTTTCACTGTTATGGGTGATGTGCCTGCAAACATTGCATCATTTGGTTTTGGTGCTCATATCCGTAAGTCTTTGGGACATGTAATGTCTTTAAGACTGGAATATGTTTATGGTATTGCTAAAGGTGAAGGCTGGAGACAAGGTAGTTTTGTTGGTAATGGACCAGGCGCTGGTACTTCTTGGGTGCCCAACTACAGAACAAAAGCACAAGACCTTTCTTTACAAGCCTTGTTTAACATTCATAACATCCGCTTTTATAAAAACCAAACATCGGTTACCCTTTATGGTATCGTAGGTGCAGGCGTAAACACCTGGAGGCCTGAGTATAATGCTACAGCTCAGCCATCTAATACTTCTGGAAACTACAATGACCGTAAAGATATTCTCAAAAACTACAGAGATGCTATTGACGGTAATTATGGTTCTTTCAATCGCCAGTTGTCTGAAAATTATAATAAGATGTTTGCAGGTTATGCAAAAGTTTCTGCCACAGCCGGATTAGGTATTGCTTTCAGATTGAGCGATCGTGTAAACCTTGCTTTGGAAGATCGTATCATTACTCCGTTTAGCGATTATCTGGATGGCGTATTACCTAATGAAACTGGTAACCTTTCCAGAGATTTCTTCAACTATGGAACCATTGGTCTGAACTTTAACCTGGGTAACAAATCCAGAAGGGTTGAGCCTCTGTATTGGGTAAATCCGCTGAACTATGCATACGGCGAACTGCGTCGTGTACCTGAAATCGTTCTCCCTGATGCTGATGGTGACGGTGTAACTGATCAATTCGACCAAGAACAAACTCCTGCAGGTTGCCCGGTAGACACTCACGGTGTTAGCCGCGATACTGATGGTGATGGTGTTCCTGATTGTAAAGATAAAGAACTGGTTACTCCTACATATTGCCAGCCGGTTGATGCTGATGGCGTAGGTAAATGTCCTTGTCCAGAAGGTTGCGTAACTCAAAAACCAGATGATTGCGCTACTTTATTAGGTGCTTTACCAAGCGTAACATTTGCTGCTAACTCTAACAAACTTTCTGATGATGCTGCTGCTTCTTTAGCAACTGTAGCTTCTAAATTAAGGGCTAACCCTAATTGTAAAGTTGTTGTAGTTGGATATTGCGCTGCTACCAAGAAACAACAGCAATTAAGCTGGGATCACGTAAATAAAGTGATCTCTCACTTACAGGAAAAAGAAGGTATCAGCGGAGACAGATTTATCTTCTCTTCTGGTCAAGAAGGTGGAGATTGCAACACAGTAGATATTCGTGCTGCTGCTCCTGGAGAAGACGGGCCAAACACAGTGGCTCCTCCGCATCCGAATCTTCGCAAAAAATAGTAACTTTTTGCTATAACAAATACAAACCCTTCCCGATTTTGGGAGGGGTTTTTTATTGTATATCATAATTGTATATCATAATCAGTACGACTCTAATTGCTTCAACAGCTTGCATTGTGTGCAGTAGACAAATAGGTCTGTCTCTCTAAAGGTGTTATATGAAATGAAGTAGCTTAATGCAAAACAGTCAGTATTATGTCAATATCTATTTAATACCAATCGGACAAAAGCAGAAAAAATCGATAGACACACAAGATGGTATATTGTTTTTCAGATTATTATGGAGACATGATGTATGAAGCTTAGCTTTTTTCCGGTTCATTAAGCTTATGCAGACTTCCAGGAATGCGCCAAGTTCTGTGTAGTTAGATGTTGATATTCAATGATTTGATTGTGAAATCACTTTTTAGTGACTTATCTGGTTGAGGTTGCTGCATCAGTTTGGCAATTATTTTTTTGGTTTATTCCAATCTTTAAAGCATTATAGGTTCGTTCCGTTGACGCTCCAGAGGCAAAAAATGTTGACTTCAGCTATTCTGGTATTGAACGGGTGCGAAAGTCTGGCCGGGTCAGTAACTAATGCTTGAATTGCAGCTACCTATTTAAATTTCTATCCTGTGTTCTGCGGAAATAGTATTTCAAAAACGGAAGCATAATAAAAAAGACGGCTGTAAAGCCGTCCTTTTTATTAAAATGTGGAATTTCTTATTCAAAAGATAATAAAACTGATTGTTCTTTGGTTTCAAGAACAGAATGTCCCATTAAGAACTCGTCCACTTTACGGGCGCATTCCCGGCCTTCACTGATCGCCCATACAACGAGGCTCTGACCTCTGCGCATATCACCTGCAGCAAAAATCTTTGGAATGGTCGTTTTATACTCCAGGTCGGAAGCTTTGATATTGCCCCGGTTATCCAGTTCAACATCCAGTTCCTGTAATAAACCCTCATGTTGCGGGTGTAAAAAGCCCATAGCCAATAGAGCTAATTCACAAGGCATTTCTCTTTCTGACCCAGGTACTTCGGTAAATTGCGCCGGTTTACCAGGTTCAGGAGTTTTCCATTCCAGGTCAATAACCACTAAGGACTTCAGATTACCGTTTTCATCACCTCTAAACTCTTTCGTAGCAATGGACCAATGACGGTTTGCTCCCTCCTCATGGCTTGTAGTGGTCTTTAAGAGCATGGGGTAGGACGGCCAGGGCATTGCCTCGGTTCGTTCTTTCGGAGGCATCGGCAGTAATTCAAATTGTGTTACGGAAGCTGCTTTATGCCGGTTACTGGTACCCACACAATCGCTTCCCGTGTCACCACCACCAATCACAATAACATTTTTACCGGTAGCTACTACTTCCTCGGCCAGGATATTACTTTCGATGTCTTTGTGAGCAAAAAAATCCTTCCTGTCTACTCTTTTATTGTTCTGTTTGAGAAAATCCATTGCAAAATGAACCCCCTTCAATTCTCGTCCAGGGATCGGCAGGTTTCGGGGAACGGTGCTGCCACCACATAATACAATAGCATCATAATTTCTCAACAGGTCATGAACGCTGATATTTTTACCAACATTCGCATGACACCTGAATTCCACTCCTTCTTCCTGCATTACTTCGATACGACGGTCAATTACCCATTTCTCCAGTTTAAAATCAGGAATGCCATAACGCAGGAGCCCACCGGGCTTTTCATCGCGTTCAAAAACGGTTACCTGATGGCCTGCATAGTTTAACTGAGCCGCTGCTGCAAGACCCGAAGGCCCGCTACCTACCACAGCCACTTTTTTGCCGGTTCTAATATTGGGGGCTTTTTTGGAAACAAAGCCTTTTTCAAAAGCGATTTCAATAATATGCTTTTCTATTTCTTCAATAGCAACGGGGGGCTGATTAATACCCAGCACACAGGCAGATTCACAGGGGGCAGGGCAAATTCTGCCGGTAAATTCCGGGAAATTATTGGTGCTTACTAAAATGTCGTATGCCTCTTTATACTCCTTGCGATAAACGGC
>DASVMC010000868.1:0-5389 GCA_036384555.1 Niabella sp.
AATTTGATATTCATTGTGAGCGTGGAATCGAGGTCTGTATTGGTAATTTCCTGTTTACTGTAATCCTTCTCCTGGTAAACCTGTATTTTGTCTATAGCCGTCTTGGGCAGGTTTTGCGTTGCCATTTCCGGACTGCCGCCGAAAAAAGCCTTGCCATCCACAAAAACATTGTCTACTTTTTTGCCGTTAACGGTAATGGTTCCGTCGCTCCACATAGTAACGCCCGGTACTCTTAACAACATATCTTCCACCACTGCTGAAGAGTCCAGCTTAAAGGCTCCCGGGTTGATCTCTAAGGTATCTCCGTTCATTTTAATGGGTACCACTGCTTTTACAACCACTTCTTCCAAATTTTTTGTGGTATCTCTTTGTAAGGATATCTTTTTCAGATCATACAATTTAGTAACTGCATTGAGCCGTATATCCTTTGAAAAGTTCATATAGCCTGAGTAGCTGACGGAAATAAAAAGAGGAGTATTAACGGGCAGGTCGCCGATATTGAATGCTCCCTGGTCATTAGTGATCTGGTAATTGATCAGCGTGGAATCTGCTTTCTGATAAACCGTAACTGTTGCTGACTGCAGGGCATATTGATGCAGTGAATCCTGAACGAATCCTTTTACAGTTCCCTTTTGAGCAACTGCAAAAACGGGTACAATGAATAATATGATCAATAGCCACTTGCTCATTTACCTTACTGGTCTGTTTTGGGTTTTAACCGGATCAATACCGGATTGTCCGTTTCCTTAGCGGTTTGGAGGAAGTGGTTCAGTACTTCGTTACGGCATTGCGGCGTCCTGTTCTGAATATTCTTTTTAGCATTCAATACACTTTTTGCGGAAAGACTCAGGTACAGGTAATCTTCATCGAAGCCTTTTACAGTAGTGCCGTAGATGGGCAGATAGCAGGTAACACTGTCCGTGGCAATTTTGTTATAGTCGTAGATGAGGTCCAGCTTGCTGTTGAAAAGATACCGTTTATAGCCATTGAATAAACGGAGATTAAAGAAGAGCAGGTTTTTGAACCGGATCACATTTTCAATCTGGCTGGCATAGGAAGGGTGTTCCATTTTATAAGTATCCATTTCTCCGCGGCTCTGGAAGCCGGCTGAGAAAAAAGAGGTGGGTATTGCGTTTTCCATCGGCAATATTAATTGGTAGTTCTCTTTCAATACAGAAGGCGTAAGTGTGTAAATCCGGTAAAGAAAGGGACGTGTAACGAATAATATAGAATCATTATGTGTTGGCATAATAGTGCACTGAGCTGCTCCGGCAAAATAGAAGACAGATTCGGATTGCTTATTATAAGGGAAATAACTTTGCAGCTGTGTTGTTGGGTTGATGATCTTCAGCTGGTAATCCAGTGTGTCTTTGCTGCTTTTTTTTGCCTTTATAAAACTGGTGGCAAATCTGTTAGTGTCAAACAGGACGGGGTTGGTAAATGCATACCGGAAATTTTTAATCTCCTGTGTTTTTGCGGCGGCTACATCATCCAGGAAGAAATAGGTTGCCTTCACATACCGGGAAACATCTTTTTTTGAATCCGGTTCCAGGTATTCCTGTATTTTAACAGAAGGGATCGTATAATTTTTATTCTGACTGAAAATGAGCAGCGCGTTTTTTGAATGATCCAGCTGAATATTCTGTATGCGGAACCTTTTTATTTTGTATTTGTAAAGAAAAGCTCCCTTTTTGCTGAAAAAATACAACGCGTCCGTATCTCCGTCCAGGATGACAAAATAATCCCTGGTAATCACTAATTGTTTAATAGCGCCAAAAACGCTCTTTTTAGTTGTTTGTAAAGGAATGAACTGCATTTCGCCAAAAATGCGGGAAGCAGGAGCGCCTGTCGTTTTATCCGGGTCAATATACAGGTTTTTGGACTGGCTGTAAGCAGTAAGCCACCCGATCATTAGCCAACAAACAACTATTAACTTCCTCATCGCCAACCAAAACAAAAACAGTGTTGTCAAAAATACAAATATTAGATCGGGAAAAGTGTTGAAGGTTTAATATTAATGATGAACGGCCATTAAAGAAATGCCCCACCGTAAAAACAGCGGGGCTTGTTTGATTGCTCTGTATGGATGAGTACGTTCTATTTATGTCCGTTACGGATCTAATTTTTGCTGTTAAATGTATAGCTCAGTGTTATGCCATAGGTTCGCTGGTCGCCCAGCACAGCGGCATATTGGCCGGAATTGCCACCAGCCACCAGTAATTGTTCATAGTAGTCCTTATTCAGGATATTCCGTCCCCATATAAACGCGGTTAGGCCTTTCGTTGCACGGAATCCCAGCCGGCCGTTAAACAGCGTATAGCCATCTATATTCAGGTATTTGGACGGGGTTGGACTGGAAGAAAATGCGGAGCGGTAAAAGCCGTCGAGCGCGATGAAGAACTGGCCCGGTTTCCCAAACAGGGCTGCAGCGGTGCTGTATTCACCTCCTAATGAGCCTGCCCATTTGGATATACCGGGTAAGCGGCTGCCGGATATATCTTTAAACGCTACCTGGACCCCGTTTTCAGTATGACCGGTCTCTTCCAAAGGAAGGGGTGCATTGGTGAATTTCACATATTTACCATCCGTATATGCAAAAGATCCGTTAAAGTTAAAATGCGTATTTGCACGGTAGCTGCCGTCAAATTCAATGCCCTTAACATTTACTTTATCAGCATTGGCAATATATCCTCTGTTAACGCCCAGTTCCGGGCTTTGCACATTGGTCTGGTAATCCTTTATGTCAGAATTATGAAAGGTCAGGTTTAGAGTAAGGTCATTGGTCGGGTTGGTCTTAATTCCCAATTCTGCGTGTTTAGTGTACTCCGGCCGTATCACCGCCAGATCGGTAGCTGGTTTTCCGTCAACAGTTGGAATGCCGGCTACATTTACGCCTACCGGTTTAAAGCTGGTGGAATAAGTGGCAAAAGAGTTGATGCGTTTGGAAGGTTTGTATGCAAGGGTAAGCTGGTAAGTAAAGTTGCGTTCCGCTACATTGGATTGATAGAACTGGCTTGAATAAACCGAATTCTTTAATGCAAGCAGGGCAGGATCGTCTGTTTGCAGTCCGCCATAGGCTTTCCGGTCGTAAACGGCATTCTTCTCATCATAATTGAGACGGATGCCCGGCAGGAAATGAAAATGGTTGATAAACTCCCAGTCCACATTCGCAAAAGCCGCTGCGCTTAGTGATTTTATAGAGGATTCTGTTTTGATCCCATAGCCATCCAGCAGACCCGGGGTCTTCCAAAGGTCGCTTGTTGTACTCTGTGCAAACCGCCATTGGTCTTTTCCGGATTCTTCTGTTCCATGGATCTTGATATCCTGGTCAATAAAAAATAATCCGACAACGCCGCTAAGACGGTCATTGATATTACCGGCATACCTGAACTCCTGCGAAAAGTTTTTATGTTCGGCAGGGTTTTGCGATTTGGAAAGCGCCTCCAGCCCTGTAAAATCGCGGTCGTTGGAAGGATTCCAGTTCCAGTACCGCCAGGCAGTGGTTGAGGTCAAAGTGCCCGGTCCTATTTTACTGTCGATATTTAAAGATACTCCACCTAGCTCATTGTCCGATTTCCAGGGAGTATCATGATCAATGATCCGGTCAAATGCGTTTAAAGAAGGCAGCTTATAATTCAGATCAGCAATGATGGCATCGAACTGCCGGTAATCCGGTCTTTCTGTTTTAACAACACCGGCAATTACCTGTGCATATCCAACGGGTTTTTGAGAAGATACATCTCCGCTGAGCGAGACGGTTGTATTATCAGAAACATTATATAGTAATTGTGCCCGGAACCCCAGGTTGTTGATATCATTTACATGTTGCTGGGTGCGGGTATTATAGATCAACCCGTCGCGTTGTGTTCCCGAAAAAGACAATCTTCCTGCGATCCGGCTGGTGAGCGGCCCCGTAATTGAAGCTTTAGCCTGGATATAACCGTAATTTCCAAAACTGGTTTCTATTGTGCCGCCGGGATAGAAACTGGGTTTTTTGGAAATGATGCTGATCGCTCCGGCTGCTGTGTTCTTACCGAACAATGTTCCCTGTGGTCCCCTGAGCACTTCTATACGGTCTACATCAATAAAATCAAGCACCGCTGCGGCCGGCCGGGCATAATACACACCGTCTATATAAAAGCCAACGCCGGGATCCAGGCCGTCATTCGTAAGTCCAAAGGGAGATCCCAGCCCTCTTATATTTACGCCGGTGTTCCGGGGGTTGGAAGTATACAATTGCAGGGAGGGCACCATTTCTTTAATACGGTTTACATTAAAGGCGCCTGCTTCTGCAATTTTAGCACCGCCAATAACAGAAACGGCAATAGGGACCTCCTGCAACAGCTCATTCCGCCGGCGGGAAGTGACCACAATCGTATCCAGGTGATACGTCAGCGCCAGTTTTACGATCAATGAGTCCCCGGTATTCCGGACCACAATATTCCGCGGGTCATAGTTGACCGAGGATACGGTAACCGTAAAGGGTATTTTAGGAATATCATTTAAGGTGAAAACACCGGTATTATCAGCAGTAGTGCCTATATCCCTGCCTTTGACCTGGATGCTGGCATTCGGGATCCCTTCGTTTTGTTCATTAATAATGCGGCCTGCTAGCTGTGCTCTTACAGTAACAGAAAAAAGCAATACAACCCCTGTAAAAAGGTGTTTGTAGAAAGGAAGTTTCAATTTCATTATATCTGTCCGGTTTGTTTAGTCTACTTATTTTGTAGAGAATAAGATTAAAAAAAAAGTAAATAGTTGATAGCTAAAGACAGCGGCAACATCGGCCACCAGCTACAGAATTGCTGTTTACTTTAAATAGTACATACAGAGATCGGCTCATACGTGTCAACCCATTTTGAGTGGGCAAAAATAGAAAAATTTATTAGTCTACCAAAAAAGTAGGATAATAAATTTTAAAAAAAAGATATTGTTGTTTTTAATATACATGCACAGGCGGCAGCTCGTTGTCTCTTTGCTGTTACCCTGCAAAGAGTTGTAGTGCAGCCGGCAGGAAGATCCGGCAAAGAGGAGATATAATAAACTTTAAAAGATGGGTTATCAATGCTTTAATGGTACAGATATGCGCATTGTTTGGCTAAGGGCATAATTCTTGTTTATTTAAAAGCAGGTTACCATTAATTCACTAAATAACAAACTATGATAACAGATAAAGACCAGCAAAAGAAAGATAAGGAAACAATACCTGAAGAAGAACCGAAGACCACTGATCCCCAGGAAACAATGGAAGGCCCGGTTTCTTCGCTGCTTCAGCGGGGAAAAGAGATCATTGAAGAAAAAGGCGCTGAAAAGGGGCATCAGGAAAATGAGGATGATAAAAAGGATTGAAGCATTCCCTGATTATACCTGGACAGAGAATACTTTTCTT
>DASVMC010000869.1:0-2432 GCA_036384555.1 Niabella sp.
GAAGGCGGAACACACGCACAATAGTGGAGCGGCCAGAGAATTGACCCCGAAACAGTACGTGCAGATTCGCTATGAAGCTTCATGATCTGCTTTTATTCAAATTTTAAAACCGATAGTATGCAAAAGACTGCTTATTTAAAAGAATTGACCATAAATGCAACACAGAAAAAGAATGGAACCGAGAACACAAAGGCCGATGTAAAGAAAATACAATCCTGGCTTACCCTTTATTCAATGGTACATCCCACGGCGGCTACGGCAACAGCAATTGATGGGGGTTTTGGTACTGCAACCGAAAAAGCGGTTATTAATTTTCAAAAAGCAGCGGGGATCCCGCAATCAGGTATTGTAAATCAAAATACATTCTCGCTGTTGTGTGCGCCGCTTGCAAATGCCTTTACAATGCCTGCTACCGGCAATGACCTGCGCCAGTTGACCGTTAATACAGCGATTCAGCATGTACGGCAAAACCCTTTTGAATTAAATTATGCCGGCCAGTCGAATATGGGGCCCTGGGTGCGGGCTTACATGGATGGCAATGAGGGTACTCCCTGGTTTTGGTGCATGGGTTTTGTACAAACCATTATTGACCAGGCCGCTTCACAAATGAATAAAAATTTTAAAAAATTAATGCCGCTCACCTACAGTTGTGACACGGTAGGAACAACAGGATTACAAAAGGGTTTATTAAGCCGTTACACAGCGGTGCGCAATAATCCTTCTGTTGTAAAACCGGGAGATCTTTTTTTACTGCAAAAAACACCGAACGACTGGGTACATACCGGCATTATTACCTCAGTTGGTACGGATATATTTGAAACCGTGGAAGGCAACACTAACCAGGGCGGCTCCAGTAATGGATTTGCAGTGCTGAAAAGGATAAGAAACTTCAGGCAATCGAAATTGGATGTTTTTTCAATTCAGCCCCTGGCAGACCAGTAACAGAATACTATTTTTCGTTCTATGAAACTACATACTGCTGTATCAAAAATTTCAGAACCGGATACCGGGCTTAGCAGCGGCAGGCATATACACCGACCGGCTATTGCGGGGAAAGAAGCTGTTTCAGGCGCATTGGATCAGCTCAACGGAAGGCATCATTTCAGCTCCATGCATTTATACCCGCCTGCTGTTCAGGCCAGGCTGACTGTGAACCAGCCCAATGATGTTTTTGAACGGGAAGCAGATGCTGTTGCAGAAAAAGTAATGCGCATGACAGCAATAAATACAGGGTGCACAAAAAATACATCAGCTGAATTACAACGCAAATGCAGTCATTGTGAAGAAGAAGAAAAAAAAGGAATACAGCGTAAGGAAACAGCAACAAAAAATAATCTTGTTACTGCTGGTACTCAAAATTATGTGGGTAATTTATCCGGGGGTAAACCAATAGCGGAGAAAGAGCGCAACGTTCTGGAATCAAAAATGGGCTACGATTTTTCTAAGGTCCGTGTGTATGATGATAGCCGGGCAAACCGGTCTGCAGAAGAATTGAATGCATTGGCCTACACGCATGGTAATCATATTGTTTTTGCAAAGAACCAATACAATCCGCAAACAGCAGCAGGACGCCGGCTGCTGGTACATGAACTGGTACATACGGTGCAACAGGGCAATATGATCCGGCGGGATGAGCGGAAAGACAAACAGGAAGATACAGCTATTGTAAAGCTGAAAAAGAACATCAGTGCCGGCGAATGGAAAGAAGCCTATCAATGGTTGAACGGGCAATGGATGAAATTAATGCTGGAAAAATTAAATGGTCTTACAGAAACAGAAGTGGACGCGCTGATCAGTAATGCGGACGCTGCTAAAAATGCCAAAGACAGTTTACTGAGCAAAGAAGGGCAACTGCGCTGCCTGGCTGCTCTGAGATGCGTAAAAGCAGCCAAAAAAGGAGATTGGCCCGATGCCGAAGTGGAAACCACCGTAAAAATGGCATTAACGGTTCCTTTTGATCAGCGCAAAGAAATGATCGCCTTTCTTTCAGCAACCTCGTCAAAAGCGGCTAAAAAACTGCAGGATGCGCTGAATAAACCTTTTCTGGGATATACAGCATCTGCCTATGATTTCAGTGACCGGTTTTTGAAGCAATCGGACAGGCTTGGCTTTGAAGTAGAGCCAACCGCCAAAGGACTCCCGACAACTTCCTGGACAGGTGATGATCCCGACCCGCAATCAACAAAGACAACGGATGCCGCTACCCAATCTTTTGAAAAATCAGATATGGTTTTCTTTTCCGGTCATCAATATGCACAGTACAGGAGGCCGGGCCTATATACAAATGATAATAGTGATAGCTGTTTTGACATCAGCGCGATCTCTAAAAAACTCAGCAAGGTGAAGCTGGTTGCCAGCACGAGCTGCGCTACAATTTGTAAAGATGTAGCAAAGATTTATGAAAGCAAATTTCCCAATGCACTTATACTGGG